>JAUNWH010000080.1 GCA_030540405.1 Spirochaetales bacterium | reverse complement strand
AGGAACCAAAAGCAGCGGCAGTTTCAGAGGACAGAATCCAGGCGGAAAGTCAGGACAATTCAGAAAACACATCTGCTGAAAAGAATTCTCAGACTTCATCAGAGGAAAGCTCTCAGATAGATAGGAAAAATCCAACTGAAACAGAAAATAATAGAGAAGAAATATTATATGATTTTGGAAAGATAACTGAAATGTACCGAAACTGGCGTCAACAGGATGATGCTTGGAAAGCATTATTATTATCAAATGATGAGAACGATACTATGAGTTTACATGGATGTAAGATAGTTGCAGCTGCAAAACTAGTTTGTTCAGTATCAAAGAATAACAAATTTTCTCCTAATCGTTTTGTTGATAAAAATGATAGAATCATTGATAAAAATGGAAATATATCGCAAGCTGAAATAATGACCGCCATAAAAAAGGCAAACCCAAATATTGCTGTGAAGGCGGACTATTTTGAAAAACAGTTGAATGAATCAACTCTAAAAAATTTAAAAAAAGACCCTGAACATATTCATTATATTCTTGGTCGGGCAAATATTGGAGGTGGACTTGGGCAACACTGGGTAGTTATAGAAGATTATAAAGTTCTTCCTACTGGAACGATAGAGTACAAAATTGTACCGTCAAGCAAAAATGATTCTGGAAGGGTATTTACATCAGATCCGAAATTTGCAACGGATCAGAAAAAAGCCTGTATCAATAAAATTGAAGTATATTCAATAAAAAGAAATTAAATTAGGAGTATTATTATGGGAAAAACAAAGAAAATTATAGCTTTGATTTGTGCTATTTTTATATGCCACACAGCATTTTCAAATCCGAAATTGTCTGCTGACCAAAAAAAAATGGGGAATCTGCTTGTTCGTATAAATCAAAATTTTATGCTTTCGGAACCATGTTTGGCATTTAATCCAAATATGAAACAAGTATATATAACAACGATAACATATTCAGATATAAAAAATGGTATTGTAGATTTTGGAGATTGGGATGCATTGGCAACTTCCAGCATCTATACCTTTAATAAAAATTTAATAAACTTAACAGAATCAGCGGTTCTTTATAAGGGAAAAATAGAACAAAAAACATGGTATAAATTTATAATTGAAGATGACAAAATGCAGGTCGGCGAACTTATTAATTGTTATGATGAAAATGGGCAATTGCATCCGGACTGGGGAGTATATTGGACTTATAAGTTTGAAGATAATTTTGTAAAAATTCTAGAAGGAGAAATATATGGAAAAAACGAAATAATAAAAACTAAAAAAGGCTATGATGTCTTTTTGTATGGTTCAAATGGAAGAAAGAAAAATTTGGTTTTAATCAATGAAAACAAAATACAAAGAATAGAAGAAGTTGGAGATAATGGGGCTTGGTGGCAATATGAAAAAGGCATTCTTACCGCAGAGCATAATGGCTATAACACCTATCAGTATACTGTTACCGAGGGAACTGGCAAATATCAAAAAAAAGAAGGCGAAGAGTTTAAAACAATAGCAAAACTTGTACGCAAATTAGATAAAAACGGATATTTAACATATCAAAGAATTGAATATCCAAATGGAAAAGCCCAGGAAATTTATATAGGTGAAAAAATGCCTGATATTTCAGGGCTAGTAAATAAACTTGATGATAAATAAAAGGAATAAATTTAGATTCTGCAATAGCATTATGGTCTTCTGATGCTTTCTGGAGACGGCGAGTATCTTGTCCAGTCAGTGGAGCACAGCCTCAGTGTTCAGGACGGATACTTTACAACGTGCCACTTAATAAGGAACTTCTGCGAATCGTCAGCAATAACAGGAACATCAGCGCAATCGACAGGGAGCGGATAGACAGCCGGAGCGCAGAATCAGAGGCAAGCATAGCCTCTTCAGGCAGCGGAAACCAGACAGAAACGCAGGCCGACACAGAAGAAAGCAACGTAGAAGAAAAGAACCCTACAATCACAAATCCACATTGGGAAAATGCGGACAATCAGACGATAACGAAGGCACTTGTAGGCGATGAAGTTTACCTTTGCGCTGATGTAATGGACATAGCCGACGGCGCAAGCGCAAAAATCAAGATTGTAGAAAAGGACGACGACGGCAACGATGATTTTGT
>JAUNWH010000051.1 GCA_030540405.1 Spirochaetales bacterium | reverse complement strand
TTTCACACTTTCTGTAATTTTATCAGAAAGAGTTTTTACATGCGTTTGCCCTGTCTCCAGAAGAAGCAAGTATTGCTTTATTATAATTTTTTACAGTACCCTCATTTTTCTCACTATGAATTATTTTATAAGAAATCCTCTTAGGGCAATAAGAAAATATTGCATTTATATTTTCATAAGAAAAGTTTGGAGAACCATCATCTCTTAGTATTATTTCAATATCTGGATAATCCTGAATAAAACAACTTTTTAATACTCTATCTATATATTCCAAATTTTTGTAACATAAAATTATCAATGATGCTTTCATGATTCCTAATTATTTCTATCCCCCTTTCTTCCAATCAATCCACCAATATCTTTCTTATACAACAGCAACCAACAACCACACATCAACATAAAGACACATACCAAAATCGACTCATTTTGCAAAAAATATAGTCGCCATAAAAGTATAAAAATTGCCATGAACAAAACAGACACCATAAAACGAACAGAAACTTGCATCAATTTCATTCTGCAAAGAACAATTATACACACAACATCAGAAATCAAGTACCCTATCAATGTTGCGATGGCAGCACCTTCTATTCCAATTTTTGGTATCAAGATAAAATTCAGAACAATATTAAGAGCCGCACCACATGACAGTATCAGCATATTGGGCCAAGTTTTCTTTATAACAAGAAACTGATTTGCAGCCACCTGAAACAGCATCTGCAAAAGAGGAGCCAAAAACAAATACGGACTTATTATATATGCCGAAACATATTCATCAGTAAAAAGCAGACTATAAAGGCATCGGCTTACTATGCAAACAAGCATTGTACATAAAAAAGAAACAATGCCTAAATACTCAAAAATAAGAGAATTAGTCCTCACTTGATTTTCTTCTTTCATTGTAGAAAAAGAAAAATACTGCCATCCTCCTGCAAAAGCAGTATAAATAAGCTGGCTTGCATGTCCCAATTTTGATCCCACTGAATAAATGCCGGACTGTCCGACATCAAGAATATTGGCAATCATAACTCTGTCGCTGGAATTAAATATCCAGTAAATCAAAAAATTCGGAAACAAAGGAACAGCGATGACTAAAAGCTGCCTTAAAAGCTTAAAGTCAAACTTCTTAAAACTAAACCATTCTCTATTCAAAATCCAAAATGCAATCTCCATTGCAAGTCCAGAAACCACGCTTGCAAGAGGCAGTGCTATAACATAAAAGCCTTTAAGCAGCAAAGGTATTGAAACTGCATACGAAATTAAAGGACTTATTGTATTTGTAATAAGAAAAATCTTCCTCTTATTCTGCATTCTTATCGGCGCAGAAATTATGCCATTAGTTGCTCCTACTAAAGTCGCTATTGCCGTAATATAGACCAAATAAAAGTATTTTGCATCGCCAAAGAAAAACTGTGCTATTGCATTTTTAAAAATCAGCATCAGAACAAACACAACAGCAGAAGTTACAAGTGTAAACATCAAAGTTGTTGAGCAAATCTTTTCTTTGTATTGCCTCTCTTCTTTTTCAAAGAACATTCGGAACATTGCATCGTACATTCCAATTATGGCCAATGCACTTGCAAATGATGTAACAGTCACAGACAAATCGCTTAGCCCAAAATATTCTGTATTTGGCATAAGCCTTGTGATAATAGGAACCATTACCAACGGAATAATTCTACAGATTATTCCGCCTAGTCCATAAACAAGAAAATTTTCTATAAATAGCTTAGCCTTTCCCATTTAAAACTCATTCACACAATCAACAACATACTGCACCTGCTCATCTGTAATTGTCGGACCAATCGGCAGGCTAAGCTCCTGAGCGGCGATTTTTTCTGTAACAGGCAGCGACATTCTGTTCCATTCCTTATAGCACTTCTGCTTGTGCGGCGGAATCGGATAATGAATAACTGTTCCTATGTTTTTTTCCTTTAAATACTGCTGAAGCTCGTCCCGTTTTTCGCAAAGAACCGGAAAAAGATGGAACGCATTTGCACTAAAATCTTTTGTTTCAGGAATAAAAATTTTCGGATTTTTTATTCCGTCAATATAGATTTTTGCAACTTGTTTTCGTTCTTCATTGTCCTGTTCAAGATATTTCAGCTTTGCGTCAAGCACGGCAGCCTGAATCTCATCCAACCGGCTGTTGCGGCCGATGTAGTCAAAGACGTATTTCTTGCTTGAACCGTAATTCGCCAACGCCCTGATGCATCTTGCAACTTCCTCGTCATCTGTTGTTACAGCCCCGGCATCTCCCAATGCACCAAGATTCTTTCCAGGATAAAAACTGTGGGCCGCCGCATTTCCAAGACTTCCTGTTCTTTTTCCATTGAACCGGCATCCATGAGCCTGGGCATTGTCCTCAAACAGATAAAGATTATATTTTTTACAGATTTCTTCTATTTTATTGGTACAAGCGCAACGGCCGTACAGATGTACAATCATAACAGCCTTAGTTCTTGGCGTGATTTTTGACTCAAGCAAATCATCATCAATTTCAAGAGTCTCAAGTTTTGGCTCTACAAGAACAGGAACCAAGCCGTTTTCACTGATCGCAAGAATTGTGGCAATATATGTGTTCGCCGGAACCAAAACCTCATCGCCTTTATGCAGACGTCCAAGCTCAATATAAGCGCGCAGAATCCAAATCAGCGCGTCAAGTCCATTTGCCACACCGACACAGTACTTTGTGCCGATATATTTTGCAAAGTCAGCCTCGAACTTTTCATTTTCCGCCCCTTGCAGATACCAGCCAGAATTCACAACCCGGCTAACAGCTTCATTGATTTCATTTGAATGAAGGTCTGTAACTTCCTTTAAACTTAAAAATGGAACTTGCATATTTTTTTGTCCTTATCAAAATAAAAAATAAAGTTTTTTAGTTAAAAACTTTTTAATCGGTTTTTCAATTAAGAAATGCAGAAATAGACTTATAATGCAACAAAAGAAAAATGAACACAAAAATAATTTTAGGCTTTCACTTTTTTGAAAAAATGAAATTTGATTTATAAAATATTTTGTTATATCAAAACAGAAAAACTGCGCCAAGAAGAATGCGTAACTACATCCACTGAACAATGAAATTATTCTTTGAAAACGGCATATCTTATAGCACATTTCTAATCTTCCGCAAAAATACAGAATAAATCCAAACACAGGAACTGCTAAAAAATTATAGAAAAGTACATATCCAAAACCAATATGAACACCGAATGATATTGCACATATTAAAACAAGAGCAAAAGCAGGAATTAAAAAAGCATACCTTTTTGAAATACTCTTGTTTCGGTTTTCCAAGAGCAAATAAGCAAAAACAATTCCTTCTGCAAATTCAAGAAGTCTGAAAAATGGATTTGCATAAATATCGCTGAATTTAAAAACATAAACAGGCACATAAGAATATGAAGTCATCAAATAAAATAAAATCAGAAGAACAACATTCGTCTTCCTTTTATTTTTTGAAACTACGGATTCAAGATATGGATAAAATAAATAGGCAATAAAAATGCAGCTGATAAACCACGTTCCTCCATTATGCAAAACAGCAAAACTTCCGTCATAAACAGACTGCATCATTAAAAATTCAACAGGCGCAATAACCAAATGCTTCCATACAGGAAGAAGCTCTCCTTTAATTAATTGAAATACAGACCATAAAATCCATATGGCAATATAAAGCGGAAATATCGATACAATTCGTTTTGCTAAGAAAGCACTACACTTCCCCCCCCCGTTAAATTTCTAGTATAATACAAAGCAAATCCAGACAGCATAAAAAATGCCGTCATAAAAATATGTGAATTTCCAATAAAATTATTTAAGATTCCAAAATTCACATTTAAATGAATTCTTGCATGAAATAAAAATACTGCAAATGCACAACAGCATCTGAATATATCAATGCTGTAAAGACGTAAATTTGATTGAACTTGCATATTTGTTGTCCTTGTATGAGAAATAAAATTGTTATGTAATGTTTTAAATAAAAGATATTTATGTTTGAATTAATTCTTATAAAGAAAATTTAAATTTTTTCTTCCAGAAGAACTGATTTATATATAAGTTTGTTCTTTGAATTTAATTTCTTCTGAAGCTTTCGATAGCTTGCTCCAAGCAATTTTGGAGCTGCCTTACCAGAAGGCATTTTTGAAACGACAGCTCTGCAAAAATATTCATAATTTTTGTATTTTTTGGAAAAAGTTTCGTACGTTGAAAGAAGTTGCTTGCAAGCCTGCTCCACATCGCACCCCTTTAGTTCAACCAAGAAAAACCTGTTATCTTCTGTTATAAGACCTTTATCACATTTCTTGACAGCATCTTTAAAAATAACACCATCAATCTGTACTGAACAGCAACAAATATAATTTTGATTCATTGCCCGCCATTCTCTATTATTTTCTTTAAGGGTAAAAATAGGAAATTTTCCTTCTTTTTCTATGCATTTTTCATTAAAAGGAATTTCCAAATTTACTCTCCTAAATCCATCAATTTGCTATAAACATCATTTATCACAGAAGAACAGTCATCTATTGCACTTGAATCGATTAGATTGCATTCAGTATCCTTAATGTTTATGATTCTTCCATGCTCTAATTTATAAGCACAAACATCATCAATATTTACAAACAAATCTTTGGAAACTTCCTCCAAGCATTTTCGTTTTGTGCTGAAAACCTCTTCCGCATAAATATAATTATTCATCGCACTTAATATATACGGAGAATGAGTCGTTATAACAAGTTTGCTGTCCTGAAAGCTATTATGCTTTATAAGGGATTCAAGAATTTTCACTTGAGTTGTCGGAAAGAGATTCAATTCTGGCTCTTCTACAATATTCACAAAAGTTGAATCAACAAAACTGCTAAAATTCCGTGATAATTTTTCTATGTCAGCCTCTGTAAAATTCTTATCTATATTTGATGACAAAAACAATTTCAATTTTGACATCAAATACGAATCGTCAATATTGTTAAGTATATGCTCTTGATCTGCTGCCGACATATAATTTATTTTTTCTAGAATCGGTAACTTAAGAAACTGAACCAAATTATCTGTAACCAG
This sequence comes from Spirochaetales bacterium, assembly GCA_030540405.1. Lineage (GTDB taxonomy): Bacteria > Spirochaetota > Spirochaetia > Treponematales > Treponemataceae > Treponema_D. Next base: position 7,746 of record JAUNWH010000051.1, on the reverse strand, counting down.
CATAAGTGGTACAATTGACTGCATTCCACTTGAAGCAAAAATAAGTGGTATTTTTTCATCATCATCTTTGGATTTTATATAATTCATATCATTGGCTTTGTCATATAAAATCTCATAATTCAAAATAAAATTTCTTTTATATTTTTCTAAATTTAGATTCGCTTTTTTTAATTCTGATTTAAAATCCTTTATTATCTTCGGGAGTTTTTTTATATGTTCCAAATCTTCAAGAACACTCACAGTATTTCTTTCTGAAGGTATGTATACAATCTTAGGACAAACATATTTATTGTTATTATTATTTTTTTTAAATTCAAACTTTTCTTTTTTTATAGAAAATTCAAACGCAAGACCTTTATATGAAAGTTCTGTTTCCGATTTAAAATATTCTACTGGAAGCCGTTGATAAGAACATAAATCCACAAAATCAGAAAAAGAAAGCTCATCATAATATTCCCGTGCAAATGCTTTTTCAAGCCAGCTGAATGTCGAAAAAATCTTTGCAACTGTACTTTTTCCAGTACCCTGATCACCAATAAAAAAAGTGTATTTGTTTATTTCAAAATAACCGTCATTATCTTCAAATCCAGATTTTACAGGACCAAAGTTCTTAACTTTTAACTGAACCATATAAATATTTTCCAAATAAAACTGATTATATGATAAAATTTCAGGATAAACAAGGTGATAATGTCTTGAGAAAATATTCTAGTACAAACCTCCAATTAAAATCTTCTATTTAATTCCCATAGCACTGCACATAGGCAAAGCCTTTTTTAAATAGTCCTCTTTTGTCACTTCCCATAAATAATCAAGCTCTGTTTCTCCTGATCTTTTTGCCCCCAAAGACATATGGTAACGCCACACTTTCTTATTGCCTTTTCTAACATCAAAATGAATTTTATTAAATCCTAATATATTAAAACCATATAATCTGACAAGATAATCTGTTTCAAAACTCTGCTCGGCAGAAACTCCGTCTGCCATAAGCCAACTTCCGATGCAAAAACTGTCGCCTTGAACATCATATATTCTGTAAGTTCCAATCCTAGCACCATTTTTATCTTCTGCGATAAAATACCATTCATTTTGAATTTCAAGATAATGCCTAATATAAGACTGTTGTTTTTCTAAATTATAGTCAGTCTTATGGAGAAACCGACTCTTTTTATCATCACAACGAAGTTTTAATATAAAATCAGCATCCTCAACCCTTACCTCCCTAAGAGTCACATACTTACCTATTAAAGCTTCATTTACTATTTTTCCACCCATAAATTATTTCCTAAAATGTTGCACAATCAACTATATAATCATGCCCGGTAATCCATTTTGCTTTTTGACTCAATAAAAACACGACAAGCTCTGCAACATCCTCAGGTTCTCCATATCCAAATGGATATAATTTTTCTCGGTCCAGACGCAATTCTTGCATTGAACCATTCATAGTCATTGGAGTTTTTATATCACTAGGACTTACAGTATTTACTCTCATTCCTCTGGGAGCAACTTCTTTTGCTATAGTTGAAAAACTTGCTTGTAGCGCAGCTTTTGTTCCACTATATATGCAGAGGCCTTTCTCCCTAAGAAAGGCGTCTGCTGAGGCGACTGCCACAGCAGACGCCCCACGACCTATACAGATGCGTTTATCACAAAAACTCTTCAACATCATGACAGGTGCAAAATAATTTATATTGAATAAATTTAATCCCTCATCATAACTTGTAGCACTTGCAGGTTTTAACAAAATTGCACCAGCACAATAAGCAAGCCCTGTAAACTTTCCATATTTTTCTTTCAAATCCTGCAAAAACAATGACATATCTGAAAGATGTTCACATAAGTCTGCTTTTTCAATAAAGCAATGTTCAGAATTTATACAGTCAAATTTAAGCTCGTTAAGTTTTTCTTCATTACGACCAATTGCAACAACTTTTGCTCCTTCTTCAATCAGTTTAAGAGCAACAGCTTTACCAATACCAGAACTTGCACCTGTTACTATGAAAACATCTTTTATTGAAAAAAGCGCCATTAATTAACACCAAATTTTCGAGCAATATCACCAACTGTCTTACAAGTTGAAATTTCCTTCGTCGTAATATTAATTTTATTTTCCAAAAACCAACTTACGCAAGCCATGATATTTAATGAATCCCAGTCTTCTAAATCATCAAGAACTGTATCTATTGTAATTTCATCTTCAGTTTGAAGAATGTCTGTAAATTTTAAAATAAAGTCTTCTTTAGTCATAAATATTTCTCCTAAAAATTAATATTCAATCAACTCTGAAACATAAATATTATCTATGTCCAAAATACAGTTTGCCCAACTCAATCCCACTCCAAAACCACTTAACAGAACTTTACTTCTCTTTGAAGTAAAATCTTTTTTTAAGAATTTGCTAAAAGTACATGGAATAGAAGCCCCGCATTGATTTCCATATTCAGTCATTGTGCCGATAGGAAATTTTTCCAACGGGATTTCCAATGCAAGAGCAATATTCTGCAAAATCATTTTGTTTGCTTGATGTAGTACAAAATAATCTATATCACCTTTAGAAATTCCGTTATTTGCTAGAATCTCTATAATAGACGGTTGAATTCTTTTCATAGTAAAGTCAAAAACTCTTGCACCATCCATTTTTGCTTTATATTCAAATGCCCCATTTTCGTAGAAATCATACTTGCCTATAGGATTCCTAAAGGCACCATTCTCACAAATCAATGCATCATATCCAGAACTATCAGTATGAAAAGAAAAATGCCAAGGTCCTGTATCTTTTGAACACTCTATAAGAGTTGCAGTTCCTGCATCCCCAAAAACCGGAGCTGTTTTATTTATGAACATATCAGAAAATTTGCTGAATGTATCACCAACAAGAAGCAAAACTTTTTTACAACCATTATTAATCAACATTCCAGCTTGATACAATCCAACTTCATAACCGCTGCAACCTTGGGGAATATCCATACAAATACAATTCTCACTCAAGCCAAGTTTATTATGTAACACATAGCTAGTAGCAGGCATAAAATAATCTGGCGTGTAACTTACAAAAAGAATTGCATCAATATCTGATTTTTCAACTGGACAATTTTCAAGTAAATCAAGAGCAGCCTTATAACAAAGATCAGAAGTTGTTACATTTTCATCTGCAATTCGTCTATTCAAGAAGCCACTTGACTCAACAACTCGTCTTATTTTCTTCTGATTTCCATCATAAAGATTCGGCTCGTCATACAAAGACTTTGTTTTTTTAGGAATGACACAAGAAACACCAATTACTCTAGCATTTCTAATTGAAGTAATCATTTAACTCTCCTTTTCCTTAAATTTTGCACATTTTCAGATTTACAGTCAGCAAGCTCATGAATCATTTTTTCCACTCCAGAAACTCATTGTAATCGCGGATATAGTCTTCCTTTTGATATACTTCACTTGCAAGAACAAGACACACAGAGCCGCTGGAAAAATTATCCAAATCTCGCCAAATTCCAGGAACAACAAAAAGCCCCTGATACGGCCTGTTCAATGTGAACGTGCGCTTTACATGGCCATCATCAAGCCGAACATCAAAACTTCCGCTTGCCGCAATAATCAGCTGCCTCAGTTGCTTGTGGCTGTGTCCGCCCCGCTCTTCTCCGCCGGGAACATCATAAAGGTAATAACATCTCTTTACATCAAAAGGAATTTCCTTTTCATTCTGAACGACTGTGAGATTTCCCTTTTCACGGTGATTCTTGCTGAGCTCAATCATTGTACAGTCATAGACCGTTGTTTTATCCTTATTCATTTTTTACCTTTGATAAAAATTCATTGTAGTCGCGGATATAGTCTTCCGCATTGTAATCCGTAGAAGAAACTATCATAGCAAGCGAGTTAGTGGAAAAATTTTCCATTTCGCGCCAATACATTTTTGGAACATACAACCCATAATAAGAACGGTTCAATGTGAACTTTTGTTTTTCTGTTCCATTATCAAGCACAACATCAAAACTTCCAGAAAGAGCAACTATAAACTCTTCTGTATTTTTGTAGGCATGCCCTCCGCGGTTTTCTCCGCCCGGAACATCATAAATCCAATATGAACGCCTGATTTTAAACGGCAGCTGATTGTCGTTCTCAAAAAAAGACAAATTTCCCCTAGGGTCACTTATCTTTGGAAGTTGAATGATTTTTGGTTCTTTCATTGTTTTTTCGTGCAGGTCAGGAATTAGTTTGGTTGATTTATTGGAATAATTCCGTTTTGTATAAATATGTTATTAGTAGTAATTTATTTTAAACTAAACATCGTTGAATAAAACAATGCCTGATTTAACCTTTCATAATGTCCACTACGTCATTCCATACTGGACGTTACAAAGCTTCACACTAGACTTTACAACGTTTCATACTGGATTATGCAAAAATAAATACTGGGCACTGATTTGCTTTATAACTGTCTAAAAAGCAAAAAAAAATATGGTAAAAAAAAGCCAGCGAAGGATTCAAAATACGTCTGGTCAAGGTACGCTTACGCTCAAGACCTTGACTCATCCGTTTTTAAGGTTTTGATAAACCCTAAATGAAAAGCCATACCGCAAAAGAATTTTACCTTTGCAGCATGGGAAGTTAAAAATTACCGTGGAAAATTTTAACTTCCCACGGCAATACCTATTTTAAAAAATTACGAAACTATAAAGTTTCCATAAGTAAATTCAAGAGGCTCCTTTCTGCAAACTTTGCCGCCCATAAACTGTGTCACGATTTTTATGCTATATTCTCCGCTTTCCAAATCAGCAGGAACAACACACGCAATCGCTGTCGAAGTATTTCTTACAAGCTCACAGGCAGAAACCTTTACAGTCTTTGAGCTGTCTTCTTCATTCACAAAGTAAAGGCCAACTTCATCGCAGTCTCCCAAAATACGGATGCTTGTTCCTTTTATTTCAAGATAACCGCCTCTTGTAAGAACCGCATCTGTCTTTGACTTTGCATCATATACTTCTGTAATCACTGGCTTTTTTGAGTTTCCTTTCCTAATTACAGGTTTTATTTCTTCAAAGACTTTCATTGCGGCTGCAGTTGGATGCGAAGAAATTCCAATTGAATGTTTTTCTGGTGAAAAATCCTCTGTGTCAGATTCAAAAGAGCCATTCAGTTTAAGGCGGCACTTATTGATTCCATCATCAACAACAAAGCCTTCCGCAAGGCGCGACAATTTTGCGTTCCGTGCAAGCATCATAATTGACAGAATCTGTTCTTTTGAAAAACCTGCATTCAATCCAGCGACAACAATGTCATTCGCTATATCTTCATCAGTGCATACACCGCGAGTTATTGTCATGGCATAGAACTTTGCCTTGCTGTTCTTGTCTTTTACCATGTTGTTTGAATAAAGAGCAACAGGAAGATGCCCAGACTTATAATCAGATTCAATTTTTGAAAGAGTATTAATATTCATTTCTTACTCCTAATACGCATTTACTAAAATATGTTTAGTTTGTAAAGCCCATTTTCAAACACCTGTTAAAGTTATATAACCGTTTGAGGGCTTGTGCTCCAAGATCTTACTATAAACAAAATGAAGTCTTATAGCCGACTTGCTCTATATGTCTTAACGGAAAGAAATTTAATGTAAAGATTCTTACATTTTTTTCTCTACGACCGTTGCCGTTTTTCCTGTGGCGCCCAGGGAACATTAATAAATCAATTTGCTTTCCTCCAGATATTTTATATTTATGGAAACTAATCCAAATCTTGCTTTAGAATATAATAAAATCTATTCAGAAAGACAAATTTTTTTTGTGATTTTTTGAAAATATCAAAACCTTTTATTTTAAAGACACCTTCTCCATTGGCAATGAATGAAAACTCCCATTGCCTGCAAAAAAAAAGCATGGTCACCATCAGAACTGCGCTCTTGAACCAAGATCCGCTTCTAAAAAAGGCTGTCTTTAAATTTGCAGAGATATATTCTGCATTTATTTTGAAGGCTGCTTCTGGACTTCCTCGTAGCAAAGCCCTACAACCCTCACACCGTTCATAAATTCAATCTGTATATTCAAACGCTTGTTGCGTCGGTTCACGGCTACCACATTTCCGGAAAAATCCTTGAACGGTCCGTCCGTTATAATAACCTTGTCGCCAGCATCAAACTTAATAGGAACAATTTCCACTGTACTTCCAAATCTCAGTATAGAACTGACAATTTCCAAGTCGCCTTTTACAAGAGGACTGACAGAACTATTAGACGGCAAAAAACGCAAAAAGCCTTTTCCTGCGGAAAGGAAAAGAAGCCTTGCAGTTTCATGCTCTTCCGTTTCAAGAAAGACATATCCTGGAAAAAAAACATCAAAATATTCCTTTCCGGTTTTCAGTCTCATCCGCTTGCGCAGAATATGAACAAATCCTTGAAAAGCACATTCAGTTCCACAAATCAGCGGAAGAACGCTTTCCTTGAATTTTTCTTCCAACCCGGTCTTTACCGATATGCAATAAAGGCTCATAATACAGAAAATTCCGCGTAAGCATTCTGTCTTGCAAGCTCACATTCAAATTTTGCGTCTCTGTCTGCCGCAAAAACATCAAACAGTTTTTCCGCTTTTTGCAACGACTTAATAAACACGTTTGTATAAAAACCACTTCCATCTTCCAAAAGCAAAGTTTTCTCGCCAACTTTACATCCGCAAAAAAAGGACAAGCCAGTTTTTTTTCTAAGCGAATCTACACTCAAAGAACAGCTCGCCGCAACCTGACGGACTTCATCATTTCCGCAGGCTGGCTTCCGTTCAAAAAAAACATCTTTCAACGGCTCATTCTTGCAGTCTTCCGAAACAAGGCTTTCACACGAATCAAAAAAAACTGCTGTATGAGTTAAGGTTCCTTCTATATATTGAAGTTTTATTTCACCTCCGCAAAAGGTGAAACCGTTTTCAGTGCGGACATCATCCTTGCTTCCGCAGAAATAAAAAACAAGACTTTTTAGCTTTCCATCTGAAACACGGCGCAAAAGGAATTTCAAGGAAGCAAGGTCTATTCCCTCAGGAATAATCATGATTTCTTCTTCCGTCCAAGAGCCTCCTTTTAGACTTAGGAGAAATCTATAGAAACCGGCGAGCGACTTTTGAATGTAGCCCGATTTTTCTGAAACTCCAGCAAGAACTGCACAACGCGTCAAATTCCACCTCCTTAAAAACAATCCACCTAAGAAACTTTAAAATTACGCAGGCAAAAAGCTAAACTACTTATTTTCGTAGTTAAAAAACATATTACTACGTATATAAATAGTTTTCAAGTAAAAACTACGGATTCAAGTAGTTAAATTATGCTTATAATTGAAAAATGGCATTTTGGGACAATGTTGAAACTTTGAGGCTAGCACAAAACACATCCTACCGCTGGATTGCAAAAAAAATGGGAGTTTCAGAAACGACTGTTTCCAGCATGAGAAAAACAGGAACAGAGCCAAGAGCATCAGACGCATTTAAAATCGCCGTGGCACTAGGAACGACAGTTGAATATCTGTGCAACGGAGAAAGCGATTACTACCACAGCCGCTACATAAATTTAAAGAATGCCATAAAAGAAGTTTTGAAGATGTATTAATTCTTCATACAAATTCAATAAACACAACAAATAAATCTCCACAATGATAGCAGAGTTCTTCTACAAACCCGCGCATTTTCTGCATTTTTTCAGCAATAAATAAATATAGAAATTTTCAAGCACAAACAGGAAGAAAAAAATGCAAAGACATGAACTTAC
>JAUNWH010000018.1 GCA_030540405.1 Spirochaetales bacterium | reverse complement strand
CAAAACGATTTTAAGTTAATTTCAAAACGTTTTTAAGTTAAAAATAAAATTATTTTAACTTGATTTCAAAATAAAATTAAGTTGATTTCTAACTGAATATAGCATTAGGCGCAGAGCAAGCAAGGCTGGTTTCGCTGCTATTAAGCACTGCCGTTTTTACTGTCCCGCATTTTCTTGCAAGGATAAGTGAACTAGATTTTCAGCGTAAAGAAAAAAATTGAGAAAATCGCAAATCGGGTTTATAATTAAATATAGGCAGTTTTTAGAATTACATCAGGAGGCTTTTATGGCAGTTACAGCATATTCACTTGGAGCGGCAGAAGAAGTTACAGGAAGCCGGCATATACTTGAAATTGACGGACGCAGCATAATGGTAGACTGCGGAGCTTTTCAGGGGCGAAGAGCAGAATCAGACAAAAAGAACAGAGAATTCAGTTTTCCGGCGGACAAAGTTGAAAGCGTTGTTTTGACCCATGCGCATTACGACCACTGCGGACTTCTTCCGGTTCTTATGAAAAACGGATACGACGGAACAATTTATGCGACTCCGGCAACACGGGATCTTGCGAACATCGTTATGATGGACAGCGCGCGCATTCAAGCACGGGACGCGGAATTTCTTGCAAAGCAGGCAAAAAAGAAAGGAGAAGCTTTTACCTGGAAGCCTCTATATAATGAAGCGGACTGCGTAAAGGCTGCAAACCAGATTGTTACACTGGGCTACAACCGCAAGATGTATATTGCCCCGGACGTTCAGCTTGAATTTTTTGACGCAGGGCACATTCTTGGAAGTTCCCTCGCCTACTTTACAATTACAGGGCAAAGAAAAAATCAGCAAGGAGCAAATGCAGGCTCAGGAAGCGGCTCAAGACCAAAACTTTGGCACAAACTGTTCGGCGCAAAACTTTCTTCAAAAAATGAGCAGGCGCAAAACGCGGACGGAGCAAATGAGCTTAGAGTTCTTTATACAGGAGACTTGGGAAGGCGGAACAAGCCAATAATAAAAGACCCGGCAACAAATATGCCAGCCCCTGACTACATTTTTATGGAAAGCACTTACGGCAACAGGCTTCATGCGGAAACTTCAAGCACAATGTACGAGCTGGAAAAAGTTGTGCGTCAGGCAATCGACTCAAAAGGAAAAATAATCATTCCAACATTCGCAATTGAACGCGCGCAGGAAATTGTTTATTACCTTCATCTTTTGGTTGACCAAAAAAGAATTCCGCAGATTCCAATTTACATGGACAGTCCTATGGCGGTAAATGCAACTGGAATCTATCAGCTTCATCAGGAATGCTATGACGCCGCAACACAGGAAGCGTTCCTTGCGCACCACAAAAATCCGTTTGGCTTTAACTCGCTTCAGTTCATTACAAGCGTCGATGAATCCAAGGAGCTTAACAAGAAAAGCGGTCCTATGATAATTTTGAGCGCAGACGGAATGTGCGAAGCCGGACGCATTCTTTACCACTTGGCGAACAATATTTCAAATCCGAACAACATAATTTTGATTGTAGGCTATATGTCCGAGCATACTTTGGGCCGCAGAATTCTTGAAGGCGAAAAGGAAGTAAAGATTCTTGGCGACTGGTACAAGGTAAATGCTCAGGTAAAGCAGATTGACTCGTTCAGCGCGCACGCCGACTACAAGGAAAGCACCGAATGGCTCAAGCTCATAGACACAAGCAGGCTCAAAAAGATTTTCCTTGTGCATGGCGAAAAAGATGCGCAGGCATATTTAAAAGGCTACCTTGCAGAAAACGGATTTCCGAATGTTGAAATTGTAAAGTACGGCGAAACATACAATTTGGAATAGTTCAAATGGAAAAGGAAGTTGAAGAAAAAATAATCAGCCTTGAAACAAAGCTTGCCTACATGGAAGACTTTGTAAACCAGCTTCAGGCAGTTTCTGTTGAGCATACAGAAACCATTGAGCATCTCAGGACTGAAAACAAGCTTTTATCTCAGAAGCTGCATGAAGTTTCTGACATTCTTGAAGGCGACATTCCAAACAGAAAGCCGCCGCATTACTAAAAAAAATTCCCGGCTGTTTTTGCAACCGGGATTTCTTGTTTTATATTTTGCTGTGGGAATCAGGCAACGACACATCAATGTTTCTGAAAAAATTCAGTTAATTTGTCCCCTGATTGCCGTATCAAGTACGACAATGACATTTTGATTTAGTGAATGACAATTAAACTGATATTTTTATCAAAGAACTTCAGATTATATAAGGTTATAAATTCCGAAGAATACCAGCACCGCAGCGCCAATTGCAAACAGATGGAAAATGCTGTGAGTCCATTTGAAATTCCGCATCATAAAGAACACAAGGCTTATTCCATAAGCGGCCGCTCCTGCAAACAAGAACACTTTGCTTGAAAAGCTCAAGTCAATAGCACCAGAGGCAACAAGTCCTACTAGAATTGCCGCAAAAACTATGTATGTAAAAACTGAAAATGAATGAAGCCTTGCGCCGAACACTGCATACAAAACCAAAAGGAACGCAAGAATTCCCCAGAGAACAGCGCAGGCAGTTGTGGCAGGCCCAGACATTTTAGTAAGCATCAAAGGTGTAAAGATTCCGCCTATAAAAAGATAAATTGCGCAATGGTTAAAAATAGAAAATACTTTTTTTGCTTTTGAAGGCGAAATCGCATGGTAAAGAGTCGCCATAAGGTGAAGCACAAAAAGACTTGAACCGAACACGGCAAATGTTGAAATATAAGTGCTCTTCTGCACATCCGGAGCATAAAAGTACGCGCGGATAACCAAAAGAACAATCGCCGAAACGCTAAGCCCCGCCCCGATTCCGTTTGCAATTGAGCTTAACACATCTTCGCCAAGAGTGAAAGGACGCGGCTGGCGTGCATTGTAAGACAAGCGTGCATTTGCTTTTTGCGCCCTAAGCTCGCGTTTGCGTTCCCGTTCAGCTGCTTTTTCCTTTTTCTTTTCAGCATCCATAGAATAGTCAACTTTTATCTGATGGATTTTTTCCTTTGCCTGCGCCTTTATAGTTTTTATGGCTGCTTTTCTTTTTGCCTTTAAGGATTTTCTTGTGATTCTGCGGGTAATATCGCCCATGACAAACCTCGTTAAAATTAATTGAAACCTCTAAAAACTTAAATTTTTTGAGGAAACTCTGAACTTATATTATACAACATTCCAAGTCTTTTTTAAATACGTAAATATCAATACAAAAAAACACCCGGCATCTTTTTAGACACCGGGCAAAAATGAAAGGAGGAAAAATGAATAAGAATTAACTTTTATTTTGAACTGCTTCTTTTCTTTGAAACAACATCAAATATTACAGCAAGCAAAAGAACAAGGCCTTTTACCGCGCGCTGCCAGTTAGCATCAACACCAAGAATTGACATACCGTTATTAAGGATTCCCATAAATACAGCGCCGATTACAGCACCGCCTACAGTTCCTGTTCCGCCGTAAGCAGAAGCACCGCCGATAAAGCATGACGCAATTGCATCCATTTCATAGCTTGTTCCAACTGTAGGAGCGGCAGAGTTCAGTCGCGCGGCACAGACAAGACCTGCAACAGCTGCAATGAATCCCATATTTGTGTAAGCAAAGAACATAACATTGTCAGTGTTTACGCCTGAAAGACGGGCAGCTTTTTCGTTTCCGCCGATTGCATAAAGATAGCGGCCTGGAACTGTATTTTGTGTGTAGTAAGAATATATTCCGACAATCACCGCAAGAATTACAAGGATAAGCGGAAGTCCTTTGTCCTGTGCAAGAAGCCAGCCAACAAGCATAATCACAGCGCACAAAACAACCTGCTTTCCGATGAATGAACCTGCAGAAGATACTGAATAGCCCTTTCTCTTTTTTGAAGCGCGGCTATAAACTGCGGAAGCCACAGTAACCAAGCAGCAAATAACAGCAATAATCAAAGTTACAATCAAAGTAATCTGGGCATTTTTGTCAACAAGAGCGTAATAAGCATCTTCGGAAGTTTCAAAAAGCTCATCTGTAGCCTGCTCAAGCGCAAGGTCTGGAAGGTAGCTATTGAAAATGTTCATAAATGCTGGAGGGAACGGAGAAATTGTCATTCCGCCAAGAAGAATCAAGGCAACTCCGCGCCACAAAAGCATTCCAGACAAAGTACAGATAAACGGCGGAATATGCACATAGGCAATAAAAAATCCGTGCCATGCGCCGATTGCTGTTCCAACAATAAGACATACAATAATCGAAGGAATAACCGGCCAGCCAAGATTTACAATTAAAATTCCTGCGACTGCGCCAACAAGACAAATTACAGAACCAACAGAAAGGTCAATGTTTCCGCCGGTAAGAATACACAGAAGCATACCAGTTGCAAGAATTACAACCCAGGCATTCTGGTTTATAAGGTTTGTAATATTTTCCGGGGCAAAAAGCGAGCCTTTGTCAAATCCAACAATCAAAGCCTGAAAAAACAGCATGACTGCCAGAAGAATAAAAATCATCGTGTTGCCCTTAAGCATTTTCTTTAAGCTGTTTGTGTTAACTGCCATATTTACACTCCTAATAAAGTTTGGCTATTTATTTTCCGAGCTGATGATGCATGACATGATTTTTTCCTGACTTGCATCTTTAGCGTCCATTTCTGCAATCATGCGGCCTTCATTCATAACATAAATGCGGTCGCTCATTCCAAGTACTTCCGGCATTTCAGAGGAAATCAAAATTACTGATTTTCCTTCTGCAACCATGCGGTTTATAATGCAGTAAATTTCGTACTTTGCGCCAACATCAATTCCGCGTGTAGGCTCGTCAAGAATCAGAATATCCGGATCCGCAAAAAGCCATTTTCCAAGAAGAACTTTCTGCATGTTTCCGCCCGAAAGATTTCCTACAGCTTCGTCTACAGTTGCGCATTTTGTACGCATTTCCTTTGCTGAATCCTGAGCAACGCGTCTGCATTCGTCAAAGTTGTAGATTCCGCGCTTAGAAACTTTTTCCGGCTTCGCTGAAACTGTATTTTGCGTGATTGTTTCTGAAAGAATAAGTCCGTTGCCTTTGCGGTCTTCTGTAACATAAGCAATTTTATGGTTAATCGCTGACTTTACATTCGGAAGCTCAATTTCTTTTCCGTTGAGAAAAATCTGCCCGGAAATATTCGCACCATAAGAATGTCCAAAGATGCTCATTGCAAGTTCTGTGCGGCCAGCTCCCATAAGCCCCGAAATTCCAAGAACCTCGCCTTTGCGCAAGTTGAAATTCACATTGTCGCAAACCTTGATTCCGTCGAAAACAGGATGGTCAACACACCAGTTCTTGACTTCAAAGCAGACATCTCCGACTTTTGATGCGCGCTTAGGAAATCTATCTGTAATATCACGGCCAACCATTGCCGCAATAATTGTATTCTCTGAAAAATCGTCTTTGCTCTTGTCGAGCGTTTTTATTACAGCGCCGTCGCGGATAACTGTAATTTTGTCAGCAACATAAGAAATTTCATTCAGCTTGTGGGAAATAATAATTGAAGTCATTCCCTGCTTTTTGAATTCAAGAAGCAAATCCAAAAGATGCTTGGATTCGTTTTCATTCAAGGAAGCTGTTGGCTCATCCAAAATCAAAAGCCGAACTTTTTTTCCAAGAGCCTTGGCAATTTCTACAAGCTGCTGCTTGCCAACGCCAATGTCCTTTATAAGTGTATGTGATGATTCTTTAAGACCAACTTCCGCCAGAAGGGAATCGGCCTTGTCGAATGTTTCTGCCCAGTCAACCTTGAATTTTGAGCCGCGCTCATTTCCAAGGAACATATTTTCTGCAATCGTCAGAAGAGGAACAAGAGCCAGCTCCTGATGAATAATTACAATGCCCAGCGATTCGCTGTCTTTTATTGTCTGGAATTTGCAGAGTTTGCCGTCATAGATAATATCGCCGGAATAAGAGCCGTATCCGTAAATGCCGCTTAAAACATTCATAAGAGTAGACTTTCCAGCTCCGTTTTCGCCGCAAAGAGCATGAATCTCGCCTTCTTCTACAGAAAGCGTAACGTTGTTCAGAGCTTTGACGCCAGGAAACTCTTTTGTAATATTCCGCATTTCCAATAATGCTTTTGCCATTGGAATCTCCTATTTTAAGCCGATTATAAACTTCTAAAAAAGACGGGGCTTTTGACCCCGCCTTGACCATTTTAGTTTTTGCTATTTAAGCTGAGCTTCTGTGTAGTATCCAGAATCAACAAGGAGAGCCTTGTAGTTTGAAACATCAGCATAAACTGGATCACAAAGGTATGAAGGAACGATTCCTTTTCCATTGTCATAAGTCTTTGTGTCGTTGATTTCTGGTTTTGTTCCCTGAAGAAGAGCATCAACCATTCCAACAACTTTTTCTGCCAAAGTGCGTGTGTCTTTGAAAACAGACATTGCCTGTGTTCCCTTAAGCATGTTCTTTACAGAACCAATGTCGCAGTCCTGTCCAGTAACAATCGGGAAGTTTGCCTTTGTGTAGCCAGCCGCAACAAGAGCGTTTGTGATTCCCATTGCAACAGAGTCGTTTGAAGAATAAACAGCGTCAAGTTTTGTTCCGCGTGGACCGTATCCATTTGAAGTGATAAGGTTTTCCATGCGCTTCTGGCCTTCTTCTGTAGACCAGTTCAAAGTTGCGCACTGCGCTTTTGAAGTCTGTCCTGAACGGCAAACGAGAACTCCGCTGTCAAGGTAAGGCTTGAGTGTGTCCATTGCTCCGCCGAAGAAGAAGTTGATGTTGTTGTCATCTGGAGAACCTGTGAAGAATTCTATGTAAGCAGGATCTGATTTTGTGCGGTTCTTAAGATTCAGCTTGTCAACAAGATATTCGCCCTGAATTGTTCCTACTTTGTAGTTGTCGAATGTTGCATAGTAAGAAACTGAATTTGTGTTCATAATCAAGCGGTCGTAGGCGATAACAGGAATTCTCTTTTTCTTTGCACCGTCAAGCGCGTTTTTAAGAGCTGAACCATCGATAGAAGCAACAACAAGAACGTTGCATTTTCCTGTAATCATGTTTTCAATCTGGGAAACCTGAGTTGCAATGTCATTGTTAGCGTACTGCAAGTCAACAACATAGCCTGCTTTTTCCAGCTGAGACTTCATGTTTGCTCCGTCCTGGTTCCATCTCTGCAAGTCTTTTGTAGGCATAGAAACACCTACTTTTGTTCCTTTCTTTTTTGCTGCGAAACATGGAAGCACGAGAGCGCAAGCCAAAAGAACAGCGATAATTTTTTTCATAAGATAAACCTCCTTAAAAATGCATATCTTATTTTTTTTAGTTAACAGAACTGCAAAAACGTTCCGTTACTTTCTAGCTTGATTAAAGTATACAATATGAAACGTTTCCTGAATTCTCAATTTTCTTGATTATTTTGTTAATTTATGTGATTTTTTGAATAAATCTATAAAAAATGAAAGAATGATATTAGGATTTTTTTGCTGTAAGAAAAATGCAGAACGGCAAAAAACGCAAAATATTCCCTGAAACAAAAAAAACTCCGGGCAAGGAGGCTTACATTCCTTTTCCCGGAGCATATTCTACAAAGGTCTCGAGGTTGAACCCTATTGTATAAAAATTAAAAACTGAGTTTTATTTAACTCTCTTGTAACCGTAAACTGCCAAATCGCCAAGCTCTTCTTCTATGCGCAAAAGCTGATTGTACTTTGCCATGCGGTCTGAACGAGATGCTGAGCCAGTTTTAATCTGTCCTGAATTTGTTGCAACTGCTATGTCAGCAATTGTTGAATCTTCAGTTTCTCCAGAACGGTGAGAAGTTACGCTTGTATATCCGTGGCGGTGAGCCATTTCAATTGCATCAAGAGTTTCTGTAAGAGAGCCAATCTGATTTACTTTTATAAGAATTGAATTTGCGCATCCAAGCTCAATTCCTTTTTTAAGGTATTCAACATTTGTAACAAAAAGGTCATCGCCAACAAGCTGGCATTTTGAGCCGATTTTGTCAGTAAGAAGTTTCCAGCCTTCCCAGTCGCTTTCTGCCATTCCGTCTTCAATTGAATCAATCGGATATTTTGAAATAAGATCCGCAAGATAATCAGCCTGCTGTGCGGAAGTAATTTTTTTTCCGTCCGCGCCTTCTTTCCAAGTATAATCGTAAATTCCATTCTCATAGAATTCAGATGAAGCGCAGTCCATTGCGATTTTTACATCTTTTCCAGGCTCATATCCAGCTTCTTTTATAGCCTTTACAATTGTATCAAGAGCGTCTTCTGTTCCGTCAAGCTTAGGAGCAAAACCGCCTTCATCGCCTACAGCAGTTGAAAGTCCGCGCGATTTCAAAACAGCCTTCAAGCTATGGAAAACTTCTGTTCCCATGCGGATTCCTTCTTTAAATGAAGAAGCTCCAACCGGTCGAATCATAAATTCCTGGAATGCAATAGGAGCGTCCGAATGCTGGCCGGCATTTATAATGTTCATCATTGGAACTGGCAATGTGTAAGTGTTTGTTCCGCCAATGTAACGGTAAAGAGGAATTTCAAGATAATCAGCGGCCGCTTTTGCCACTGCAAGAGAAACTCCAAGAATTGCATTTGCGCCGAGCTTTGACTTTGTTTTTGTTCCGTCAAGCTCAATCATTTTTTTGTCGATTGCGCGCTGCTCAAGTCCGCACATTCCAATAAGAGCCGGAGCAATTACTTTGTTAACATTTTCAACTGCCTTGAGAACGCCTTTTCCCAAGTAGCGTTTTTTGTCTCCGTCGCGAAGTTCAAGCGCTTCATTTTCGCCAGTAGAAGCTCCAGAAGGAACTGATGCTCTGCCAAACGCGCCGCTTTCCAAAGTAACGTCAACTTCTACCGTAGGATTTCCGCGAGAATCAAGAATTTCACGTCCGACAATTTTCTGAATTTTACAACCGCCCATAATTTCCTCCTGGGATAAAAAAATAGTTAGCTATTGCTAATCAATTTAAATATAATAAAATCCAGTGAACTTTTCAAGTTAAATTCAAATTTTTTTTTCAGAAACTTTATTTCTGTGCCAAGACAATTGTCATCCCCCCCCGCTTATTAAGGAATCCACAAATTATTGAAACAAACAGGTAAAAAAGCTATAATTTGCAATCATGATAAATCCATTAGCACAAGAATTAAATGACGCGCTCAAAGGCACAACGCCAGGCGAGCTGCTTTCTGATGTTGGAACAAGACTTTACTTTCCAAAGGGAATAATCGCACAAAGCGCAGAAGCCAAAAAACTTGGAAAAACTGCAAACGGAACAATCGGAACCACAGTTGTTGAAGGCAAGCCGATTATGCTTCCTTCTATAAAAAAATACGTGCCGGACTTAACTTCCTCTGAACTTGTAGGATACGCGCCGACAGCAGGAAATCCAGATTTGCGTGCAATGTGGAAAGAATCAATTATCCGTAAAAATCCGCTTTTAAAAGATAAAAAATTTTCGTTGCCAGTTGTTGTCCCGGGACTTACAGCAGGCATTTCTTATCTTGCTGACCTTTTCCTTGACGAAACAAAGCCGCTTGTTGCAGCAGATCCATCTTGGGACAATTACGTTCTTATAGCCGAAGCAAGACGCAACGCAAAATTCGTTCAGTTTAAAATGTTCAAGGACGGAAAATTCAACATTGAAGGATTGAAAGAAACGATGCAAAAACAAGCTGAATCTGGCTCTGTCCGCATTCTTTTGAATTTTCCGCAGAACCCTTCAGGATACAGCCCAACTTCCGATGAAGCAAAACAGCTTGTTTCAATTGTAAAGGAAATTGCAGAAAAAGGCTCAAAAGTAATGGTTTGGTGCGATGACGCATATTTCGGACTGAACTACGAAGACAACATTGAAAAACAGTCGCTCTTTGCATATCTTTGCGACCTGCACAAAAATGTTCTTGCCGCAAAAATAGATGGCCCTACAAAAGAAGACTTTGCCTGGGGATTCAGAACTGGATTTATAACTTTTGGCTGCAAAGGACTTTCCGACGCGCAATACGAAGCTCTTGTAAAAAAGCTTATGGCTGCAATCCGCTCGTCAGTTTCATGCGCGGCAACTCCATCTCAGTCGCTGATTTTAAAAGCCGCATCAGACGGAAAATTTGAAGAAGAAAAAGCAGAATTCCGCAAAATTCTTGAACGCCGTTATAAACTTGTACGCGAATTTGTTTCCACACACGAAAGCAAATTTATAAAGCCGCTGCCATTTAACTCAGGCTACTTTATGTCTTTTGACACAATGAGCATTGACGCAGAAAAATTAAGGCAGAAACTTTTAAATGACCGCGGAATCGGAACAATTTCCATAGACGCAAAAACTTTAAGAGTTGCCTTCTCAAGCCTTGATGAAGAAAAAATCAACATTGTTTATCAGGCGATTTACGACATTGCGGATGAACTTGGAAAATAAAAAATTTCTTGCAGTTATAGCCGCGCTGATTTCTCTTTTGCTTGCCTCCTGCAAAAATTCTGGAAGCAAGCCGTTGGTTATTTGGACAGACAATGCGGAAATTGTTTCTTATATTGAGCTTTTTAATGCCACGCACGAAAACATAAGCGCATTTGCAGTCTACAAAGAGGAAGCGGCGCGCTCACTTCCGCCAGCAAAAGACGAGCTTACCCCAGATTTGGTTATAGGCTCCTGGCTCAAAAATTCCGCAACACGAAAATATTTTCAGCCGCTGGATTATCTTTTTCAAGAAAAAAGCCTGAACCGCGCTTTATTCTACAAGCAGATTCTTGAATACGGGCAAATAAACGACAAGCAATATCTTATTCCTATAAGCTTTAATTTGCCTGCAATGATTTTCAGCAAAAAAAATGAAAGCTTTGTAGAGTCTGAGCATTTTTTAAATCTTGAGCAGATAAGAACATTTTCAGCGGCATTCAACAAAAAAAATAAAAACGGCACATACATAGCGATGGGATACGCGCCTTCCTGGGACACAGATTTTATGTATCTTGTAACAAAACTTTACGGAGCCGCCTACCACGAAAAAGGAACAAGTTTTATATGGAATGAAAAAGCGATGGAAACTTCAATTTCTGAAATGCGCCAGTGGACAATCGCACGAAATTCCAGCACTTCCGCAGAACAAAACTTTCAGTTCCGCTACCTTTATATGCCGGGCTACAAGCAAGTTGCCACAACACGATGTCTTTTTTCGTACACAACCAGCGACAAGCTTTTTACGCTCACAGATGCGCAGATTACAGATCTTTCATTTAGATGGATTGAACAGGACAATAAAATTCCTGTTGAGGACAACATTCTTAGCATCGGGCTTTACAAAAAATCCGAGCATTCAGCGCAAGCCGAAGAATTTATTTCCTGGTTTATGAAAATTGAAACTCAGCAGCTTTTAATTGAACGCACAGAAAGCATGAAGCTAGACACTGTAAACTTTGGAATTGCAGGCGGATTTTCTACATTGCGCGAAGTAAACGAAAAATTTTATCCGGCTTTCTACAGGCATCTTTTAGGAAATATGCCGCCGGAACAATTTATAACATTGCCGAATATTCTTCCATATAGATGGAACAGTTTAAAATCAAATGTAATAATTCCATATTTAAAAGACAGCACAAAGACTGAAAATTCAGGCGCAGTTCAGTCGCTTGAAGAAAGAATCACAGAATGGACAAAGCAGTTCTACTAATAGTTTGAAGCAAAAAAAGCCAGTTAAACTTTTTATTTTAAATTCCGATACATAAGATAGTACAAAGAAAATTATTGCACTCAAAACTGAGGGTAGACTTATGTATTCAAACGGAATCAGCCTAAACGCGGCATCTTACAGAACTCTTTTCTCTACTTCTTCAGGCTCGCTCTGTGTTCCAGTAAAGCCTAGCGCAGTAATATATTCTCAATTTGATTACGTGCATGGAACTGCAACCGAACACGGACAGCGCGGAGTTCCAATAAACCGCCTGCGCATTTTAAACACACTGATTTCCCAGCTTGTTTCCATGAAGCAAAAGCCAGCTCTTTCAGAAGAAGAAGCCACTGGACTTTCCGAAGAGCAAAAAGATGAGCTTATAAAAAGCTACCAGCAGCAAATAAAAACTGCAATTGCAGCCAGCAACGCGCAAGGACAGGCAGCTTACGGACTTGCAGGCTTAATGCCAGAAGCGGGCGCAGTTGTTTCTGTTTCAGCATAAAAATTACGCCCAGATAAACCAAAGCAAAGCAGATGCGGCGGCTGTTGTAATAAGCGTGAACGGAACTCCAATTTTAAGCCAACCAGAAAATTTCATAGGATAATTTTCTTTCTTTAAAATTCCCATTGCAACAATATTCGCGCTCGCACCAAAAGGCGTAAGGTTTCCGCCTAGGCAGCTTCCAACCAAAAGCGCAAACATATAAAGCTCAGGGTTTATTCCAATTTGAGCCGCCATTCCGCCCGCAACAGGAAGCATCGCAATTATATAAGGAACATTGTCAACAAATCCGCTTACGATAACAGAAATCAAAAGTATTATAAAAAAGCCAGCAACTTCAGAACCACCAGTAACATTCACAAGCAAATCCGCAAGGTCATTCAAAAGCCCGGTTTCTTTTATTGCGCCTATTACAACAAAAATTCCAAGCAAGAAAAAAATTGTTTCCCAGTCGAGTTCTTTTACAACTTTTGCAGTTTCGGCGCTTGTTTTCTTCTGAAACAACTTGAACCAAATCAAGCACAAAGTTCCAATCGAAATTACCAAAGTTCCGCTCAAATACTCAAACCTTGTATTCACAAATGAAACTCCAGCAAGCCCAAAAATCATAAGCAAAAGACAAACAAAAGGAACCCAGGAAATGACTTTTTCACTTTCAACCTGAACTTTGTTTTTTCTATTTTTCGCAAAGAAGAAATAAAAGAAAATACATCCAGCAAGCATTCCAGCTTGAATTATAAAGAAGATTGAAGGCTTACCCAAATAAAAGAAGAAGTCGTTAAAATTGTATCCGGCATAGCTTGCAAAAATCATTGAAGGCGGATCTCCAACCAAAGTGGCAGTTCCTTCAAGGTTGCTCATAACAGCAAGGCCCATCATAAAAAATGTAGGATTTATTTTCAGTTTTGAGCAAAGCGCAAGTCCAATCGGAGCCATTACAAGAACAGTAGCAACATTTTCCACAAAAATTGAAATTATTCCCGTCATCGCAAGAATCGCAACCATCGCAATGCAAGTGTTCCGGCTGCTGTTAACAATTTTGTCAGCGATTTTCACAGGAACTTTTGAATAAATAAAAAGAGAAGCAATAATCATGCTGCCAAGATAAATCATAATAACATTCCAGTTTATGATTTCAAATACAGAATGATAAAGCGCATATATTCTCTGCGGAAACTGACCTTCAAGCGCAACCACATCCTGCGGAAGCGGAAAAATTTGCCCCGGAAAAAAACTTGCAACAATAATAACAAGAAACGCGGCTCCAGTTGTAAACAAAACTTTTTTGTTCTGGAATAAAATCACAAGCGCATACATCAAGACCGCAATAATTGCGACTAAAGTTTTCATATTAAGCATATTTTCTCCAATTATAAACTATTTAAAATATCTTGCGGTAAGAGCATCCGCAAGGCAACGCGCTTTCCGTACTGTCTGAAGAACAAGCGGCACAAAAACAGGAATTATCGATTTTATTTTTTTTATTCCTTTTGAGGTTCCAAATGTTCCGCGGATAATTTGTGTTTTTATAATGCCCGAAAATTCATCTAAAAGCAACGGTATAAATCTAAAAATAATTCCAACTATCAGGACAACACATCTGACAGGAAATTTAAAGAAATTCAGCGGCTTTAAAATAGCGGCGATTCCGTCCATAACTTGCCGTTCATCCGCAGTAAAAATATAAGTCCCAATCGCAAAAATAGCGCAGACCGAATGAACAAAGGAAGCTGCAAAAAGCAAAAGTTTCCGCGGCGTAACAAAAATCATTTTCCAGCTGAAAAGAATTTTGTCTCCTTCATAAACAGGAAAAAGAATAATTCCAAGCAAAGAAAAAATCACAATCCAAGGAACAAGTTTTGCAATTATTTTAAAGGCATTTTTTAGCGGCGACTTTGCAAGAACGGAATACAAAATATTTATAAAAATCATCGCAACGCAAGCTGGAAACGGAAATAAAATAGAAGCAAAAAACAGAACTAAAAATAAAAATGTTTTCTTGCCTGCAGAAAGTGAATTTATAAACGAAGCCGGAATTTTTTCAGGCGCAGAAAAAACTGAAGCCGCCTTGGAAATTTTTTCAAGCAGCGAGGCATTTTCAATTAAATTCATTTCCTTTAAATTGCCCGGAACTAAATCAGAATTTTCTTCACGCTTGGAAATCAAATCTTCCCAGCAAAGCCTAAAGTCCGCAGCTTCGGCTTCCTGAAATCTATGTGTGCTAAATAAAACAGTCTTTCCGCTTTCAGCAAGTTTTCTAAAAGATACAAGGAGATTTTTTCTTGAAACAGGATCTAAGCCAGCTGTAGGCTCGTCAAAAATCAAAATATCGCTATCAAGCGCAATAAGCCCCGCAACAGAAAGTTTCCGTTTTTCACCGCCGCTAAGAGAAACAACAGGAAGATTTCCGTATTTTTTGTAATCAAGCCCTGCAAGTTCCATGGATTTTTTTACACGCTCAAAAAGTTCCTTGCCTTTTATATTTTTGTTTTTAGGACCGAACGCAACATCATCCGCAGAATACGGCTCAAACAACGCAGCCTCGCTTTCCTGCAAGCCAAGAACTGGCCGGCTCAATGCATAAATTTTTCCGCTCTGATTTTTTTTAAGTCCTGCAAGGCATTCAAACAACGTTGATTTTCCGCAGCCGCTCGGACCTGTCAAGGCAACAAGAGTTCCTTTTTTCAGATCAAAAGAAATGTCTTTAAAAACTGAAAAATTTCCATAGGAAAATGAAAGTCCCTGAACCTTTAAAGCTGTTTCTGCGAATTTATTTTCAGCTGAATTTAAATTTTTAAATGAAGTATATTCAGCGGCAATTCCAAAAATCGCTTCAAAAATATTCTTGCTTTCTTTAAATTCATTTGGAGCCCCATCAAAGATTATCTGCCCCTGCTCCATCACGATGATTCTTTTTGCTGCCAAAGCTTCATCCAAATCGTGCGTAACAGAAATAACCGTGTGTCCTTTTTTATTCCAAGCGTCCACAAATTCCACAAGCTGTTTTTTTGAATCCGGATCAAGCATAGCCGTAGCTTCGTCAAGAATCAGCAAATCCGGGAAAAGCGCAAGGATTCCGCTGAAAGCAAGACGCTGAGTCTGACCCAAAGAAAGCTCAAAGGTTTTGCTCAAGGCTTTGTCCACAAGAGAAACAACGGAAAGACATTCGATTGTGCGCAGTTCAATTTCAGCATCTGTCATGCTAAGATTTTGCGGACCAAAAGCTGTGTCGCGCTCAACAATTCCAGCAACAATCTGCTCTTTTGGCTGCTGAAAAACAATGCCGGGAAGAATTCCATCATGCTTTATGACTTCACCTTTTGAAGGTTCAAAAAATCCTGCAATAAGCCGGGCAAGCGTGCTTTTCCCAGAACCATTAAGCCCAAGAACCGCAATATACTCGCCTTGGCTCACAGAAAAATTTATATTTTTAAGCGCAATTTTATTTGAACGAGGATATTCATAGTAAATATTTTTTAGCTCAAGCAACGGCATTTTCAAATATTCCTAGCTGGAAAAAACGGTTTGCTTCCGGAAATCGAAAGTTCATAAAAAATACATTCAAATCCGATGTTTTTTGTTAAATTTAACATCGCAAATGAAGGTTTTTGTCCGCCGCGAGGTCTAAAACAACTTCCAGGATTTATAGTAAAAACTTCACCAAGATTTTCCGCCGCAATGTGAGTGTGTCCGTAAAGCGCAATTTTGCAGTTGTTTTTCTTTGCCGCGGAAACAATTTCACCAGTTCCAAGGTAAAGAGAATTTCTGTGTCCGTGCGTAAAAAAAATTCGCTGCCCGCAGGCTTCAAGCACATTGAAAATCGGAACTTTCAGCTGAACATAATAAGGCTCGTCAGAAAGAACATTTCTAACAGGATAAAGGTCTGCGTCGTTGTTTCCTTCAACAATTCCAATTACAGGCGGAACAATAGCTTTAATTTCATCTTCATCAACAGAATTTGAAATCAGTTTTGAAATATCGCAAATTCCGTCGCCGCAAAAAACAAGGGCATCGCTTATAACTCCAAACTGACGCAAAATCAGCAAAAGGTTGGAATATGCGCCATGAGAATCTGAAACCACAAGAATCCGAGCAGAATCTTTTGTTGCGAGTTTTTGTATTTCTTCACGGCTGCCGATAAGCAAAGATTCATCTTGTAAAAGTGTGTTCAATTTATTCCACCGAATTTAAAATTATAAAATGATTTCTTGACTGAATTCCAGTTTCGCTGTCAACATAGCGGGCAACCTTTCTTTTTCCAGCAACAGCCTGAACATGATAATAAAGCTCGCTGTCTTGCGGAAGAACAAACGGAAGCTCCGCCGCATATTCAACTGCCGAAATCAAAAGCGCCAAAGTTTCATCGTCTTCATTTTTATTTTCTGTATCGCCAAACTGAATTCCAGCCGTATATTCGTGGTCAATCACAAAGTTGCAAGTAAATTCCTGCCCCAAAACATCATCTTGCGGAAAAATTGAAAAAACATTGAACGGCGGAATTCCATTCCATTCTTCTTTTATTCTTGCAAGCGGAGAATGTGTGTTTTCCGGCGCGCCAAGAAGAACAAGTCCATGCACATTATTTTTTTCAATAACATCGCGCAAACTGGAAATTCTGCCATGCAAATCATCTGGAAAAACTAGCGGAAGAACAAGTCCGCCATTTTCAGCAAGTCCAAATTTTTTCTCCAAGGAATTTATCGCTTTTTTTACAAAATCGTCGTCATTAAAACCATATCCAATAAGCACGCAGACAATTCCATTTTCGTCTGTCCAAAAATTTTCTTTTAATTCAGAGGAACTTTCGCGCGGCTGAATCTCAATAGAGTCGTCTGAAGCAACTTTTATGCTGGGAACATCTTTTTCTTTGCAGCCTGAAAAAATAATTGCAAAAGCAAAAAAAAGAAGTTTTCCAATTAATACAATTTTCTTTTTTAATTTCATTTTTTAAAATTCCATTTTATAAAACAAACGAACCCCGCTGCAAAAATAACAACGGGGCGCATTTTGGGTTACTTTACAAAATTACAAGTTTTTCAGCAATAAATCAGTCACCCCAGCCAATTGTAATGTTAACTGCACCTGTTGTTTTAACAGAAGGTGTAGGTGTAGTACCAGGTTTTGTACCAGAAGAATCTCCAGAAGCAGGAGAATCTCCCGGAGTAGTATTCGTTGATGAACCGCCAGCATCGGTTTCTGCAGCAATTGCATTAGCTTCACTTGAAATTAAATTCATTCCCATAGATTCGCTTCCAAACGAACTACCTGCACTTGATGCAACTTTTTCTGTATGAGGATTTGAAGGTCTGCTTGCTATAACATCAAACTTACTGTTCTGACCTGCAAAAACAGGAACTCCATTTTTTTCTCCAACTTCCGCGCTAGAAGTAAACGGAGTCGATTTTGGATGTTCTTCGGCAGCAACGTTTCCGTCAGAAGTTTCATTTGCAGAAGCAACTGTTCCCTCATTGCTTTCTTCAGATGGAACAACGTCAGTTGAATTATCCTCAGATTTAGAAATTTCCGCAGATGAAGATTCAGGACCGCCAAAACTTACAAGCCCCTGAGTAACAGAAAGACGGCCAGAAGAAGTGACTTTGAATTCTGTTCCTCTTACCGAAGCCGTTGCAACCGCTGAACGGACTTTGAATCCAACTTTTCTTCCATCAGAAGAAGAAACATTTGCTTTAAGCGAGCCGGAATCAATGTAAATCTGAGTTGAATCCTTGTTTTCCATTGCAACCATATTTTCAATTGTAATTCTTGTCAATGGTCCCAATGTGAAATTTGTTCCTTTTACAGAAACTACAGCATTTGATTTAAATCCAGTTGAAATAACGGCGCCTTTTTCCTGAATAATATCGCCCTCTTCAATAGGAATCCACATTCCGCCTTCAAGAATTTCAACCTTGCCTTCAATGCTTACAAATTTTGCTTCCAAAGCAGAAGCTGAAAATCCAGCAAAAGCTGCAAAAGCAAGCAATGGCAAAAACTTAAAACTCAATTTCATACAACACCTCCTAAAATTTTACGGTTAAAACGAAATAACCGCATTAAACGCGACTTCTGTTCTGCTGGAATCGCTTGAATCTCCTGCAAAATGACTTGCAGAAAGCGTCAAGGCAAAGTCAGAGAACAAGTAATATTTTGCATTTCCATAAACTTGGAAACCATAATAATCAAAAGCATCATCAGCCCTGTCAAGGAAAACAGCGTCTCCACCAATAGCGCAATAAAGCTTGTCAATTGGAACTATAGATGCAGACAATCCAGCTTTTGAAATTCCTTTATAAATAGTTTCATCTAGTAATTTCGATATACCTGAATAAGTTGGTTCATCCGCTGAAAGACAGGCTGTAATTTGCGTAAATCCAATAAACGGAACAAAAGGACCTCTGTCTCCCGAAGCATAAGAAGCAGAAAGAGTAACAGAAGAAGATTTAAAATCCGGGAATAAAGAAATATTGGCTCTTCCCAAAAATCCAAAATCAGAAAAATCTGTAGAGCTAGCAGTTCCGCTCAATCCGTAAAAAACCATAGGAGCAAGCGGTCCGTCCAAGCGCAGAGTTCCATAAAAACGGTTGTCTTCATCTTCTGGAGAATCAGCAGGACCTTCTGTATTCAAAAAGCCAAGTCCTTCTAAAGAAATTGTCTGGTTTAGTAATAAATATGGAAAGCTGATTTTTACTCCGCCAGCTATATAAGGAGCGCAAAAATCGTAGAAGTCATTTTCATCTTCATCGCCTGGCTCCCAAACATAGCCACTGCTGTTCATAATAGAAATGTTCTTTAAATTCAAAAGTCCTGTGTATCCGCCGAAAACAGAAATATCAAGCCAGGAAGTAGAAAACTGCGCAGAAGCTCCGTCAATTGACTGGGCAAAAACAGCCGATGAAAGATCCGACAAGAAAAGACGGCCTGCATCCAAGAAAAATTTTCCAGCAGAACACTCTATAATAGAAGAAAACTTCAAAATATTTAAATCTGCAATAAAATCATTTTCGCTATTAGAATTGTCGCCAAAAATTTTTTCATAGCTATGGCTAATACTAGCTTCCAAAGAAAGAAATGTTGTGCCTTTTTTATTGAAAGGAATTTTTGCAAGCGCAGAAAAAGCCTCGCTCTGCTTTAATATAGGCTCTTTATATTCCTCGCTATTAAACTTCAAGTCTGTGTTATCGCCCAAGAAGAAAGAAAGTTCAGCAGAAAAAGCAAATACAGAGAAAACTGAAAACAAAACGGCGGCAAAATATTTTTTTACATTCATGCTAATTTCTCACCTCATAAAAATCGATGCAGTCTGTAACAACATTAAGAAATTCCCTGCCAGTCGGTATGCGCTTAGGATCAAAAGAAGACGAAATTACACCGTCATTGCGAAGCTGCTTAAAGGCATAGCGCGGACTTGGAAAAAGCTTCATCATAAGGCTGTCTGGAATATCCCAAGTAAAATAGCAAAGCCAGGCAAGGTTTTCAAAATTGATAAAATCTTCCGCAGAAATCTCTGCTTTTATAGCTGGCTTAGAATACTCTTCTCCTATTTTTTTCCAAGCATTAACAGCATCTTCTTCTGAATCATCATCTGAAATATAGCCCATTGCGACTGCTGTAAAATACGCGGCAGTTCCGTAAGTGAGCTTTTCAGTAGATACAGTTTTCTCCACAATTTCCGCAGACTGAGAAAAAACAGCCGAAACAGAAATGAGAGCAAACAGAAAAATCGAAGTAAAAAGTTTCATACCACTCCTCTAAAAATAATGTTCGCAAATGTTCATTTACAAGAAATTATACTATATGATATAGTTTTTGTCATGGTAATGAAAAATAAATTCAAAGAATTTTTTAAAACTAAGATAGAACTGATTATTATGGCAGTTTTTGCGCTTTTGAGCGTAATGGCAATTCAGACAAGCCTTTTTCAAAAGCTCGACTACAGGCTTTATGATTCAATGCTAAAAATAACAAAAGGAATCGAGGCGCATCCAAACATTGTAATTGTCGATGTTGATGATGAGTCATTAGGACGCGTTGGCTCTTGGCCTTGGACTCGCGACATTCTGGGAAACGCCTTAATCCGCATGAAAGAATTCGGCGCAAAACAGGCTGTATTCGATATTGAATACATTTCACCTTCTTCAAAAGGTGTAAACGAAAATTTAAGCGACACAGTAAACAAGACTTTTATAGATGGCGAGCAGGCAATTTCAAGTTCAATTTCGGAATTTGCAAACGGAATTGAAGGTGGAACTGTAAACGCGAAAAATGCTCATGAACACGCGGAAAATCTTATTTCAAATGAAATCGATGGAATTCTTTACGAAATGCAAAAGGAAATCACTTCCGGTTTTGAACTTGACTACGATGATTTTTTTGCAAGATGCGTTCAGTTCTTTGGAAATACTTCTCTAACCGTAAACATGAGGCACATTGCGCAAAAAGGCGATGAATCAGAGGAAAATTACGCCAGAACAAGATTTCTTTTTAACAATGTAACAGACGAAAAAAATCTTATTCAAAAAGGAAATATTTATTCAGTAAAAGAAGAAGCAAGCCAGGAACTTGGATTTACACCGGCGCTTCATAAAATTCTTTCACGCGCGCAAGGACTTGGATTTACAAATGTTATTGTAGACAAAGACGGAATCAGGCGCAGAATTGAGCTTTTGAATTTTCAGGACGGAAAATATGTCGGGCAGCTTTCTTTTGCGCCGCTTATGAAGATTTTGGATGTTCAGTCAATGGAAAGAACTTCAAATTCAATAATTCTGCAAGGCTTAAAGAATCCGAATTCGGATTCACGGTACAATATTTCAATTCCGCTGGATAAACATGGACGGATGCTGATAAACTGGCTTCATGAAAGTTACGTTGACAGCTTTAGACACGTTCCGGCATACTTGCTTTACAATCTTGATCTTGCGGAAAAACTTATAATAGAAAATCTTGCGGATATAAAAAATGCCGACTTATCGTCGCTTTCCGAAGAAGATGCGGAATACATTTT
Source organism: Spirochaetales bacterium (assembly GCA_030540405.1). GTDB lineage: Bacteria > Spirochaetota > Spirochaetia > Treponematales > Treponemataceae > Treponema_D. The sequence goes on along the minus strand of JAUNWH010000018.1, from coordinate 23,958 downwards.
AAATGCAATGTATTTTGAAGACGAATATGAAAAAATTTCAAATTCAAAAAAACGTCTTCTATTAAAATGCCGCGGATTTGACGAGGAAGGAAATGCAATAAGAGGCGGACTTTCTGAAGAAGACTACGAAAAATATTTTTCAGCCAGAACAGAATTCTTTAAAAATCTCAAGGAATTTTCTGATTCATTTGCAACAGTTCCGGGATTTGATCAGATTCCTGAGCTTTCGGAGCTTTCAAAAAGCATTGAATTTTACCTTCGCGACTTTGAAATATTAAAAGGCAGCATGGAAGGCTCGTTCTGCATAATCGGAAACTCGGCGACATCCAGCACTGATTTGGGAGTAACGCCATTTTCCAAGCAATACGCAAACCTTGGACTTCACGCAAACGTTATAAACACAATTCTTCAGAAAAAATTCATACGCGAAATAGATTCACTTTGGGGACTTGCATTCTGCGTTGTTTTCATTTTTCTTACAATGTGCATAACAGCAAAATTCAGTACTGGAAAGAAAAACTTCACAAGATTTTTATACGTAATTGTTCCTGTTGTTCTTTTTTATATTTTGATGACGCAGTTCAACATTTATATTCCGTTTGTAATTATTTTTGCATTTTCGTTCCTCAACTATTTTGCTGGAATAATTGTAAATTTCCATGCTATAAACTCAGATAAAAAATTCCTCCAATCAACATTCAGTGCTTACGTTGCTCCTGCTGTTGTAGACGAAATTATCAAGAATCCGGAAACAGCACAGCTCGGCGGAAACAGCAAAAATATAACCGCGCTTTTTTCAGACGTAAAGACATTTTCTGGATTCACAGAAGCTGTAAACAATGCGGAAGGCGAAAGCAAAGGTGCTGAACGGCTTGTTTCAATTTTGAACGGATACCTTGGAGCTTTGAGCGACGCAATAATGGACTGCCACGGAACAATCGATAAATATGTAGGAGATGAAATTGTTTCGTTTTTTGGCGCGCCGGTTGACGACAAAGAAAATGCGTTCCATGCGTGCCTTGCAGGAATAAGAATGCTTCAAGCGGAAGCAAAATACAACGAGGAAAATAAAGAAAAGCTTCCGATAAATCCGCGCACTGGAGAGCCGTTCTATTTGAATTCCCGCGTAGGAATAAACACAGGAAATATGGTCGTTGGAAACATGGGCACAAAAAAGAAGCTCAACTATACAGTCATGGGAAACAACGTAAACCTTGCGTCCCGTCTTGAAGGAACAAACAAAGTCTACAATTCCTGGATAATGTGCTCAGACAGCACTTGGAACGCTGCCGACAACGGAGAAAATAAAGGTCTTTTAGTCGCGCGAAAATTCGACTTTGTGCGTGTTGTGAACATTGAAAATCCTGTTCAGATTCACTGCATTTTAGGACTTAAAGATGAACTTCCGGCAAAGCAAATTGAAGCCGCGGAAATTTTCAACGAAGGAATCAAATGGTATTTAAAGGGAAATGATTTTCCTGACACTCCAAAAGATCCGGAGGATTTTAAGAAAGCGTACCAGTTCTTTAAAAATGCAAAGGAATGCTTTCCGCAGGATATGTCGTCCGATGTATTTATGAAAAGGTGCAGCTACTTCCTAAAATACGGTTCCGGCGAAAAATGGGACGGCGTTTTCACAATGAAAGAAAAATAATATTGATTCCCGCATCAAGTGCGAGAATGACAGAAAAAAACTGTAAAAAACAAAAAATCCGTGTCAGTGAAATTGGCACGGATTTTTTATATGCAGGCTTTTTAATTAAAGCTACATTCTTTTGTAGATTTGCTTGCTGTTATCTTCTGGATCTATAAGAATAATACTTTCATCAGATAATGAACCAGTCATCGTTTCGTCACCTTCACCCAATGTCAAAGTGTTTCCTGAAACTGTGCCATTTACAACCTCAGTATCTTCTTGAGGATCTTCACTGCTTTTAAATATACGATTTTCATAAGTGCAAACAGAGCCATTGACAATTACTATATGAGCCTTTGCTAACAGTCTTTTTTCATTTGCTTCAGCTTCTGCAACGGCATAAAGATTTCCTTTAAACTCTTTCATTACAGAGCTCTTATTATCTTTTATGCTTCCGTCGGAATTAATTGTAGCAATAAAGTCTTTACCATCGCCAAACGCTTTTATTGTCAAAGTTGAACCAGAAACTGAATAATCAAATTCATCAGACTCAATAATATTGTCGTTGTTAACAGTTCCATTTTTGAGGTCATACTTAAGCCCACTGAATTTTACTTTTTGTCCATTAGAATCAAAAGCAAACATACTAACCCGGATTTTCGCTTTGTTAATTTCTGCTGAGGTATATTCCTTTTTTTCAAAGTCAATTGAATAATAATTTTTTCCTGCAAGAATATTTTTTGCAGAAGAAGTTCCATTGCCTTCATTAGTTTCTATAACTGTTTCCTTTACTTCAGTTTTAGTTTCATTTCCGTCTTTGTCTTTTATTGTTACAGGCTCGGAAGTATCAACTTTTCCATCTGAGGTTGACTTTGCTTCTGTTGTTTTTCCTTTGCTGTCTTTAATAACAATTTTTCCATCTGCCTTTGTATACGTTCCGTTAGAAACTGTTCCATCTGATGCTTTTATTATAACAGTGCCATCGTCATACAATGTAACAACATCTCCGTTGATTACAATTGCCTGAATAGGCTTAGCATCATCATCGTCATCACTGCTAGAATTGCAACCTGCAAATGCAAGCGCAAGGACCATAGCTGCCAATACAGCTGAAATTTTAGCAAACTTTCTCATAAGTTCACTCCTTAAAAAATAGATTACACTGAAAAAAATTCAGCAACGTCTATTATACCCCCCCCGGGGATTTGTCAAGTACTTTGAGGAATTCTTATGATTTTTTTTGCAGATGAAATTTTCAAAAGATTATCCGACCAAGCCGGATAATGACATAACGTTTAAGCCAAAGATAGCACTTTTCATGCGCAACTGTTGCTCAACTTTTTTTTCCCCAATGCACACGGCTTTCTCTTGCACGAAAAAAACTTGACATCTGCCATTTGTGAACTTAAACTGATTTTTAAGATTCCGCAGAAAATGCAAATCTAAAAAACACACAAACCAATTCAAGGAGGCTTTTTAATGGAAAAGTTTTCAAACATACCGGAAGTCAAGCTCGGAATAATCGCAGTAAGCCGAGACTGCTTTGTAATTTCCCTTTCTGAAAAAAGAAGAGCGGCAATCGTAAAGGCATTCGGCTCAAAAGGAAGCCTTTATGAAGCAAAGACAACTGTAGAAAATGAATGCGATATGCTGAAGGCAGTTGAAGAAGTAAAACAGGCCGGTTGCAATGCGCTTGTTGTTTTCCTCGGAAACTTCGGACCAGAAACTCCAGAAACTCAAATTGCGCAGAAATTTGACGGACCTTGCATGTTTGTCGCCGCCGCTGAAGAAACTCAGAATGATCTTATAAACGGACGCGGAGACGCTTACTGCGGAATGCTGAACTGCTCATACAATTTGAACTTGCGCAAAATTCCTGCCGTAATCCCAGAATATCCAGTTGGAACAGCAGACGACATTGTAAAGATGATTGAAGAATTTATTCCTGTTGCGCGCGCAATCATCGGTCTTAAAAATCTCAAGCTTATCACATTCGGACCTCGTCCGCAGGACTTTTTTGCTTGCAACGCGCCAATCAAGGGACTTTATGACATTGGAGTTGAAATTCAGGAAAATTCGGAACTTGACCTTCTTGTTGCATACCGCGCCCACAAAGACGACAAAAGAATTCCAGAAGTTGTCGCTGACATGGAAAAAGAGCTTGGTTCTGGCGGAAACAACTTCCCGGATCTTCTTCCACGCATGGCGCAGTTTGAACTTACACTTCTTGACTGGATTGAAGCAAACAAAGGCTGCAAAAAATATGCAGTTCTCGCAGACAAATGCTGGCCGGCATTTCCTAAGGAATTCGGCTTTGAGCCTTGCTATGTGAACAGCCGGCTTGCTTCCCGCGGAATTCCAGTTGCCTGCGAAGTTGATATTTTCGGCGCGCTTTCTGAATATATTGGAACTTGCATTTCAGGCGCTCCAGTCACTCTTCTTGACATCAACAATTCTGTTCCGCAAGATATGTACGATGAAAGCATCAAGGGCAAATTCTCTTATCCTTATGTTCTTAACGATACTTTCATGGCGTTCCACTGCGGAAACACTCCATTCTGCTGCATGAACAAGGCTTGCAATCCTGGAGTCAAATATCAGCTGATTCAGCACAGACTTCTTGAGCCAAAGGATTCTACGCCGGACTTTACACGCGGAACTTTGGAAGGCGACATAATGCCAGGTCCAATCACATTCTTCAGATTGCAGTCAACTCCAGATACAAAGCTTCAGGCATACATTGCGCACGGTGAAATTCTTCCAGTTGCAACTCGTTCGTTCGGCGGAATCGGTGTATTTGCAATTCCAGAAATGGGAAGATTCTACCGCCACGTTCTTATCCAGAAAAATTATCCGCACCATGGCGCAGTTGCTTTTGGACATTACGGAAAAGCATTGTTCACACTTTTCAAGTACCTTGGAATTCCTGATGTTGCATACAATCAGCCAAAGGGAACTTTGTATCCATCAGAGAATCCGTTTAACTGATTTGCAATTTAGTGCTTAGTTTAGGAAACAAAAAAAATCCGTCTGTATTCGTGCAGGCGGATTTTCTATTTTACGGCTGAACTGCTGATTATGCGTCCGGCTGTTTCTACTTCTGGCCGTAGTAGGCGTTCGGGCCGTGTTTTCTCATGTAGTGCTTGTTGATGATGTAGTCCGGAAGCGGCTGCTGCGATGGGTTAATCTGGAGCGTGTTCATCGCCATGTGGCTCACTTCCTCAAGAACGGCGGCGTTGTAGACGGCTTTGTCCGCGGTTGCTCCCCAGGCAAAAGGCCCGTGTCCGCCAACAAGAACCATGTTCACTTCATTCGGGTTCAGTTTGAGCGAGCGGAAGTGGCTTACGATCAGATTTCCGGTTTCCTTTTCGTAGTCGTTCTGGACTGCCTCGCGGCTCAAATACGGCGTGCAGGGAACTTCCGTCTGGATGTGGTCGGCGTGGGTTGTTCCGAACAGGGGAACTGACTTTACCGCCTGCGCCCAGCTCACCGCATAAGTTGAATGGGTGTGGATTATTCCGCCGATTTTTGCTCCGTCCGAAACAGCGAATTCCCTGTAAATAACGGCGTGGGTCGGAGTGTCGCTTGAAGGCCTCAAATTTCCTTCCACGACATTTCCGTCAAGGTCAACAATCACCATGCTTTCAGGCGTAAGCTCCGGGTAAGGAACGCCCGACGGCTTGATTGCGAACACGCCGGCCGCCTTGTCAAACGCGCTGACGTTTCCCCAAGTGTAGAGCGCAAGGTGCTGCGCCGGAATCTGCATATTCGCCTCGTAAGCCTCTCTCTGCAATTCTGTGTATTTTCCCATTTTATTCTCCTGTAAAAAATTGATTTGTCGTTTATGACAGATTCCCGCATCAAGTGCGGGAATGACAGTTGCCGTGTTTGACATCAAGTGCGGGAATGGCAAGAGTCCAGTATGAAAATGAAACCTGTCATCGCCGCGTCGAATTCAAGCCGTCCTGTCATTGCCGGGCAAAGACCCGGCAATCTCTAAATGATTGTAATATATGCATTTAGATTTTCGGGTCAAGCCCGAAAATGACATAAAAGGTACTTACGGGTCATCCCCGACACTGATTACTTCACATTCTCGACTGCGGTGCGTTCGGCTTTGAGCGCGGACTTGTAGCCTTCAAGCCACCTGTCAAAGCCCGCGACATCAGCTGCGTCCGGTTTTACGGTTTTCTTCTGCGCGCCTGCAAAGACTTCGGTTTCAAGCCAGTCGCCGAGATTTTTTCCCTTTGAGTCCGCCGTGTACGAGGCAAGAAGCGCCATTCCCCAAGGACCGCCCTCGCCTGCGGTTGACATCGCGCTGATCGGAGTGTGCATTGCCGCCGCCATTATCTCAAGTCCCACGCCTTCCGTCTTGAAATATCCGCCGTGTCCTGTCATCGAGTCAATCTTCACGTTCTCGGCAAAAAGAACGTCCATTCCGAGCCTTAGCGTTCCGACAGCCGAATAAAGCTGGCTACGCATGAAATTCGCAAGGTTCAGTTTTGAGTCCTGTGAGCGCACAACCATCGGCCGCCCCTCGCAAAAATCCGTAACGCTTTCTCCCGAAATGTAGTTGACCGTGTAAACGCCGCCGCAGTCCTTTTCGCCGTCCTTCGCGCAGCCGAGAATCGTGTCGTAAAGTTTTCCGGCATTGAATTGTGCGCCCAGAAGCTTTGCCGCCTCGCCGATTAAATCGACCCACTTGTTGTATTCGGCGGTGCAGGTGTTCACGTGAACCATCGCGGTTGGCTTTCCGTCCGGAGTTGTAACGATGTCGATTACTCCGGGATAAGCCTTTGAAAGCGCCTTCTCAAGAACGACCATTGCGAACACGGAAGTTCCCGCGGAGATGTTTCCCGTTCTCGGAGCGACAGCGTTCGTTGCGACCATTCCTGTTCCAGCGTCCCCTTCAGGAGGAGCGCACAGAATTCCTTCCGCAAGATCGCCGGTCGGGTCAAGCCACAGCGCGCCTTCCTTTGTGAGCTTTCCTGCATCTGTTCCGGCCGGAACCGCCTTTGGCAGAAGCTCAAGAAGTTTTTTCGCGCTTCCCTTTCCTGCCGTCAGCGAGTCGAATTTTTCAACCATGGATTTGTCGTAGTCGCCTGTTTCCGCGTCAATCGGGAACATTCCGCTTGCGTCTCCCACGCCAAGAACTTTTTTTCCTGTGAGCATAAAATGCGCGTAGCCTGCAAGAGTCGTAAAAAAATCCACCTGCGGAACATGGGCCTCGTTGTTCAGAATCGCCTGATAATAATGCGAAATGCTCCACCGCTCCGGGCACGGATAATTGAAAAGCTCCGTGAGTTTTTTTGAAGCCTCGCCTGTAATCGTGTTCCGCCATGTTCTGAACGGAACAAGAAGATTGTTTTCCTTGTCGAACGCAAGATAGCCGTGCATCATCGCGCTGATTCCCAAAGCCTTCAGATTGGAAAGCCTTACGCCGTATTTTTCAAGAACATCTTTTTTAAGCTCAGAATATGCCGCAACGATTCCGCCGTGAATTTCATCCAGACTGTAAGTCCAGATTCCGTCCGCAAGTGAATTTTCCCAAGTAAATCCGCCCTGAGCAACCGGATTTTTCTCAGAATCAACAAGGACTGCCTTTATGCGCGTCGAACCGAATTCGATTCCAAGGACAGCCTGACCTTCTTCAATTTCTCTGGCAATATTTTCCTTCGTCATGTTTTACCTCTGATTTTATAGTAACTGACATTGCGAAAAAAACAAGTGGCGGTTTTCCCTAAAAAATGCCCAAAACTATCATCAAATGCGAATTTCCGAACAAAATGATAGGAATGTCCAAAAATCGGGAACAAAAAAACTATTCCTTTCCGCCGGATTCAGGTTGATAATCATAATCACAAGGGATGCAGAGGACATCCTTAATCCAAACACATAGAGGTGAAACCATGAAAAAGAATTTTGTTTTGGCTGCTGTAATGGCAATGATGGTTCTTCCGACATTCGCCGCAAAACTGGTAAAAGTCGGAATCATCAACAACGATCCGAACGAGTCGGGCTACCGCACTGCGAACGTAAACGACATGAAAAAGACATTCACAAAGAAGAACGGCTACAAACCGACTTTCTTCTACAGCCTTAAAAACGATGAGCAGATTGCAGCCGCACGCAAGATGGTTCAGGACGAAGTTGACTACCTTCTGATTTCCGCAGCAGGAACTTCAGGATGGACATCTGTTCTTAAAGACGCTCAGGACGCCGGAATCAAGGTTATCCTTTTTGACCGCACAATCGACGCTGACGAAAGCCTTTACGAGGCATCAATCGTTTCTGACATGGCTCAGGAAGGAAAGACTGCCGTAAACTGGCTCGCAGGACAGAATCTCAAGGAATACAACATCATCCATATCCAGGGTGTTATGGGTTCAGCCGCTCAGATCGGACGCTCAGGCGCGCTTGATGAGAAGGCAAAGGCAGAAAGCAACTGGAACATCGTTGCCCAGCAGACAGCTGAATGGAACGCGGAAAACGCCCAGCAGATTGTTCAGGCTGTAATCGATTCCGGCAAAAAATTCAACGTAATCTATGCGGAAAACGACGACATGGCAAAAGGCGCGGTTGCTGCCCTCGACAAGGCGGGAATCTCTCACGGAGTCGGAAAAGATGTAATCGTAATGGGATTCGACTGCAACAAGTGGGCGCTTGAGGAACTTCTTGCAAAAAGATGGAACTACGACGGCCAGTGCAATCCGTTCCAGGCGGCTTACATTGATGACATCATCAAGAACGGCGCAAAGGAAAAGACTGTAATTATGGAAGAAAAAGGATTTGACGCCGCGACAATCACAAAGAATGATGTTGCAAAGTACGGTATCTAACCATATTGTCAGGCGGATTCTTCTGTAAACAAAAAATATAAAATTGGCGGAGAATCCAACACCTTGGACACGGGGCTCGGATTGTCAAAAAATCTGAACCCCGTGTTTTTTTTTGGAGGCAGACCATGCAGGACAAATCAGTTCTTGAGATGCGCGGAATACACAAGAAATTTCCCGGTGTATACGCATTGCAGAATATTGATTTTAATTTGCGTGAAGGCGAAATTCACGCTCTTATGGGAGAAAACGGAGCCGGAAAATCAACGCTGATTAAGGTTCTGACTGGCGTTCATCACAAGGACGAAGGCCAGGTTTCTGTAAAAGGAATCGGAACAGTCAACATCCGTTCCCCTCAGGATGCCCAGAACGCAGGCATCTCGACAGTTTATCAGGAAATAACTCTCTGCCACAATCTTACCGTGGCGGAGAATATGTATATAGGAAGAACAAAAGGCCCTTTCATCAGCTGGAAAAAGATGAATGAAGGAGCCGCTAAAATTCTAAGGGATCTTGAGATTCCGTGCGAGGCTGAGCAGCAGCTTTCAAGCTGTTCAATCGCCGTTCAGCAGATGGTCGCAATCGCGCGCGCCGTTGACATGGACTGCAAGATTCTGATTCTTGACGAGCCGACTTCTTCCCTTGACGATCAGGAAGTCCAGAAGCTGTTCCGCCTTATGCGCAATCTCCGCGCAAAGGGAGTCGGAATAATTTTCGTTACCCACTTTCTTGAGCAGGTTTACGAAGTCTGCGACAGAATCACCGTTCTGCGCGACGGACAGCTTGTGGGCGAATACGAAATCCGCGACCTTCCGCGCCTTGAGCTTGTCTCAAAAATGCTCGGAAAATCAGTTGAGAATCTTGACAAGTCGTCCAAGTCTTCCGAAGCGCCTGTATTCGCCGCGGATGAAGTTCCTGTCTACGAGGCGGAAAATCTTTCAAGCACGGGCGGCGTAAAACCGTTCAACTTCAGGATTTACAAAGGAGAGGTGAACGGATTCACAGGACTTCTAGGCTCCGGAAGAAGCGAGAGCGTGCGCGCGATATTCGGTGCGGACAAAGTTCTCGGCGGAAAAGTGAAGGTGAACGGAAAAAGCGTGAACATCACAAAGCCGATCCACGCGATGAAAAACGGAATCAGCTATCTTCCCGAAGACAGAAAACGCGACGGCATAATCGGCGACCTTTCCGTGCGCGAAAACCTGATTCTTGCGCTTCAGGTGATGAGAGGATTCTTCAAGCCGTTCAGCCGGGCGGAACAGGAAAAACTTGCGGACGAATACATAAAGCTGCTTGAGATAAAGACAGCCTCCGCGGAAACTCCGATAAAATCCCTTTCGGGCGGAAACCAGCAGAAAGTGCTCCTTGCGCGCGCCCTGCTTTCAAATCCGCAGTACCTGATTCTTGACGAGCCGACACGCGGAATCGACATCGGAACAAAGACGGAAATTCAGGAGCTTGTCCTGAAGCTTGCAAAGGAAGGCAAGAGCGTTACGTTCATCTCATCCGAAATCGACGAGATGCTCAGAACCTGCTCGCGGCTTGTTGTCATGCGCGATCTAAAGCAGGTCGGCGAACTTTCCGGCAATGACCTGAACCAGACAAAGATTATGGAAACCATCGCAGGAGGAGAAAAACAATGACTTCTAAAAAAATCACGGACTTCCTTCTTGGACTTGTAAAAAAGCAGATTTTTATTCCGATTGCCGCGCTGCTGATTCTTGTAATTTTCAACCTTGCCGCGGATCCGTCATTCTTCAAGATTACGCTCGGGCAGAACAGCGAAGGCTTCCCGGTTCTTTCAGGCTACCTGATTACGATTTTGGACAACGCTTCTGAGCTTGTAATTCTTGCGATCGGAATGACGCTTGTAACTGCGGCTTCGGGCGGACAGGATATTTCTGTGGGCGCGGGAATTGCGATTGCAGGCTCGGTGATTCTGCGTGTTCTGTGCGGAACGGATGCGCGCCCCGAAACTCTCCAGGCTCCGATTTTTGTGGCGTTTCTTGTGGGCTGCATTGTGAGCATGGCGTTCGGCGGATTCAACGGAATGCTTGTCTCGTACTTCAAGATTCAGCCGATGGTCGCTACTCTGATTCTTTTTACGGCCGGACGCTCAATCGCCGCCTGGATTAACGACAATGCGCTTCCGATTGTTGTGGATCCGGTCTTCGGCTACTTCGGAAACTTCATTCCGGGAATTCCGGTTCCGACTCCAGTTTTCATCGCGATAATCTGCATAATAATCACGATGCTTGTGCTCAAATTCACGAACCTGGGACTTTACACGCAGGCAGTGGGAATCAACAGCAACTCGTCAAGACTGAACGGACTTGATCCCCAGTTCATAAAATTCATCACCTATGTGATTATGGGACTTTGCGTTGCGGTCGCCGGATTCATCAAAGTCTGCCGAATTTCTTCTATTAATTACTCCGTTATCGCAAAGGACATCGAGATGGATGCGATTCTTGCGGTCGCGCTCGGCGGAAATGCTTTGAGCGGCGGCAAGTTCAATATGTGGGCTTCGATTCTTGGAGCTTACGTAATCCAGTTCCTTACGACAACGCTGTTCAAGTTCAACGTAGCCTCGACCGCGCTTCCGGCTTACAAGGCCGTTGTTGTAATCATCCTCGTTGTAATCAGCGCGCCGGTATTCCGCGAAAAAATGTCGCAGCTGGCAAAACAGATTTCCGGCGCACGAAAACACGCCGTAGCGAATGGAGGCTGTTAAATGAACTTTCTAAACAAAAAAAGGCAGAATGAGACTGCGCTTGCAAAAAAAAGACCGCTTTCAGACACAAATCTTCTTCTTATAATTACGATTGCGGTTTTCGTGGCGATGTATCTTCTTGCGGTCATTTTTCTAGGCTCAGGATTCAGGAAGCCCCAGACTTTCTTCAACCTGCTGAACGAAAACGCCTCGCTCATAGTTCTTTCGTGCGCGCTTAGCCTTGTAATGATTACAGGCGGAATCGACATTTCAGTTGGAACTGTAACGGCTCTCGTCTGTATGTGCTGCGCAGTTCACCTGGACAAAAACGGCGGAACAATTGCGGGCGCGGTTATGTATGCGCTGGTTATCGGAGTAAGCTTCGGCCTTGTCCAGGGATTCCTTGTGGCGTTCCTCGACATCCAGCCGTTCATCGTCTCGCTTGCGGGAATGTTCTTCGCAAAAGGAATGACGACAATCGTAAATGCGACGCAGTTCAACGTAAAGCACGAAGGATTCGTCAAGCTCATAGAAACAAGAATTTACGTTCCGGGCATGGGCTCGGTGAACAAACTCGGAAAATACATTCCGGCTTATGTTGAGCCGGGCGTTCTAGTCGCGCTTCTTGTGGTCGTGATTCTTTTCCTTGTGCTAAGGTGGACAAAACTCGGACGCAACTTCTATGCTGTGGGCGGAAACCAGCAGAGCGCGAACATGCTCGGAATCAACGTCAAGATGACAAAATTCCTTGCGCACTTCATCTGCTCGGTTCTTGCGGCGGTCGGCGGATTCGTGTACTTCATGCACGTAGGTTCGGCCTCTCCAAGCCATGCAAGCGGCTACGAAATGAATGCGATTGCGTCTTCGATTATCGGCGGAACAATGCTCACGGGCGGAGTGGGAAACATCGCGGGAACATTCTTCGGAGTGCTTTCTCTTGCCACAATCAAGAACATCGTCTCATCGCTCGGACTTGACGACGCCTGGTGGACGAACATCACGGTTGCTTTCATGATTTGTCTCTTCCTCCTGATTCAGAGCGTGGTTCTCTCAAGGAAGAATTCAAAGTAAATCCGGTTTTCCATTGGGGATGTCCGATAAGTTCAAACTGTCATTCCCGTGCTGCGAGATAGCTTGAAAAATGTCATTGTCGTACTTGACACTGCGATGGGGATGTCTAATAAGTTCTAAATGTCATTCCCGTGCCGCGACACGGGAATCTCTAAACGATTGCAATATGCACATTTAGATTTTCGGGTCAAGCCCGAAAATGACAGAAAAAAATACTTTTGGGACATTCCCTCGGTCAGCAATCTTTTATGTACAAAGATTCCCGCATCAAGTGCGGGAATGACAAAAACCGGGCGCACAATGACAATCAGCAAAAAATTACGGCTGCCCTGAAATTTTCGGAGCAGCCGTTTTCAGCACATTTTGAACACGGCGGATTTTGCAGGTCAGACGAATTGAATTCCGCGACTGACATTTACTTCAGTTTTAGTTTATAATTGAAACTTATATGAAAATAGATTTTGCCGGAGCATTTTACAAGAAAACCGAAGAATCCTCTTTTAAAATGAAATTCGTTTCAGGAACCAAGGAATGTGTTCTTCTTCACTTCTACAATCCCATGGTCATAACGCTGGACGGAAAACAGATTGAAACTCAGGCAAACGCGTGCATTCTTTACAAGCCCGGAACTCCGCAGATTTACTGGTGCAAGAACAACGAATTTGAAAACGACTACATAAAATTTCTTCCGGCGGACATGACTTTTTTCAACGACTTTCAGATTCCGTTTGACGAGATTTTTTACGTGACCGACGCGGACATAATCAAGCGCGAGATGACGGACATCACCTATTTTCTGACGGAACGCTACGAAAACCACGACCACGAGCTTCTGGACCGCCTGTGCAAAGTTCTATCCAACCTCCAGAACAACCGGCTTTATCCGAGCATAAAAACAAAGCGCGAAAGTGAAATCCGCTTCAGGCTGAACCAGCTGAGGAAAAAAGTTTCGGAAAATCCTGAAAAATGGACGGTCGATCTTATGGCGGACGATTTCTTCCTTACGCGCTCGCATTTTTCAGTATTATATAAGAAGACATTTGGTGTTACGCCGCAGTCCGACATCCATTTTTTTGTGAACGAAAAAGCCCTCCGCCTCCTGAACACAACCGAACTCACAGTCCAGGAAATCTCCCAGAAATGCGGCTACAACGAATGTGAGAATTTCATCCGCGCCTTCAAAAAAATGAACGGCGTCTCTCCGCACCAATACCGAAAACAGAAAGGGGAATAAAAAATTGAAGAAATAAAAAAAGCCTCCTTAAAAGTTTTCACTTCTAGGGAAGCTTTTTTCACGCAAATTTTACGCTGCTTTCAATTCTACTGGAGAAGTGAAAGAACGTTCTGTGAGCTCTGGTTTGCCTGTGCAAGCATTGCTGTTCCAGCCTGAGAAAGAACCTGGTTCTTTGTAAAGTCAACCATTTCCTTTGCCATGTCTGTATCGCGGATGCGGCTCTCAGAAGCCTGAAGGTTTTCTGCGCCAATATCAAGACCAACAACTGTCTTTTCAAGGCGGTTCTGATATGCACCAAGGTCTGCGCGCTGTTTGTTAATCTTCTTGATTGCTTCATCCAAAGTTCCGATTGCGCGGTTTGCTTCGTCTGGGCTTTCAAGAGTCATAATCTCTTCTGTTCCAACTGAGCGGAGTCCAAGAGCTGCTGCGCTCATTGTTCCAATATATACCTGTGTGCGCTGATCCATGTTTGCACCAATATGAAGCCACATAGAAGCAGTAACGCTATTTTCACCTGTTGGGCGTGCAAAACGGCCAGTAAGCATGTTCATGCCGTTGAACTGTGCGCAAGAAGCAATGCGGTCAACTTCAGCGATGAGTGAAGAAACTTCAACCTGAATCTGCATACGGTCTTCGTCTGTGTAGATTCCGTTGCTTGACTGAACTGCAAGCTCGCGGATGCGCTGGATAATATCTTCAGTTTCCTGGAGGTATCCTTCTGTTGTCTGGATGAAAGAAATGCCGTTCTTTGCGTTTGTAGAAGCCTGATTCAATCCGCGAATCTGGGATCTCATTTTTTCTGAAACAGCAAGTCCAGAAGCATCATCACCGGCGCGGTTGATTTTCATTCCAGAAGAGAGTTTTTCCATGTTCTTCTGGTTGTTCAAATCAGTCAACCCCTGTGAACGCTGTGCAAACATTGCACTCATGTTGTGATTGATAACCATAATTTATCTCCTATGATCAAGATACTGGAGTTCTAAGCAAACATTTTGTGCCTGCTTCCCCTGCTTTGGGTTTACCACCCTATATTTTGATTGTCGGAGTTTGATTTTTTTACTTTAGATTTTTTTTAGGGAAATTGCTATTTTTTTCCTTTGCAGCATGAGTTGCAGCCAGTTACAATAACGTGCTTTTTTCCTTCAGTTTTATTAAAAAGCCGGGCAACAAGATGACCACCTGCAAGAGGAATTTCTTTATGGCAAACCGGGCAAATTCTTCTTAATCCAGTTTCAACTTTTGGATAACAATGCGGACATCCGTTTATCGTGCAAAGCTGATCAGGAACATTCATAGGCCTGTAAACTCTGCTGACCAAATCTTCACCCGGAAGAAGAGAAGAACCGCAAATCGGGCACGAAACCAAAAGTCCTTTTTTCTGCGCATTTTCACTTCGGATTTTTCTAGCTTTAAGTTCTGAATTCTTGCATTCCAAAGATTTAAATTTTATATAAAGATTCAGCAAAAAAATTATAAGCGCAAAAACTGCGGCGGCAATAAAATATGTCAGCATGAAGCCATTATAAATTCTAAAAAATTTTATTTCAACAAAAAGCGGCGCAACTGCAACAAAAGGTTGTTTTTGATAAAATCACATGATATAATCTGAACGGAAATAAAAATATGACAAAAGTATCTTCTGATTTGAAAGAAAAAATTCCAGTAAACGAACGGCAGCAGCGCGGAACTTCACTTTTTCCATTGCAGTACAATTTTTGCAATACAGAAAATCCGTACTATGACTTGTGGCTTCATTGGCATACAGAATTTGAGCTTATTCACATTCTTTCTGGAACTTACAATCTTTTTCTTGGCGACCATGAAATTGTTTTGAACAAGGGAGACTCTTGCATTATTCCCGGAAAAATTGTCCACGGAGACGCACCAGACAAAGGCGCAAGCAAATACGAATCCGCAGTTTTTGACATTGAGCTTTTGCGCCAGCATGGATTCAGCCCGGACAGTTTTATAAACGACATTATATTGGAAAATATTTCGCTGAAAAATTATATTCCAGCGGAACAAAAAGATATTTTCAGCACAATTGAATTTTTGTTCGACACAATCCGCGAGCAAAGAGAAGGCTGGGACATAATTGCTTCCGGCGCGTTGATTGTTTTTTTTGGACTTTTAAAAAAGAATCATTTTTATTCAGAAAAGAAAATTCTTCCAGCGCAAAAAAGAGCCAGAAACAAAAAGCTTGATCTTGTTTTGGACTTTATAAAAAAGAACTACGGAAACGACATTTCGCTTGAACAGCTTTCTGTGGCAGCCGGATTTTCGCCAAAATATTTTTGCCGCGTCTTTAAAGAAATGACAGGGCGTTCTCCTGTTGAATATTTGAACTGGTTCAGAATAAGCAGAAGTTGCGCGCTTTTACGGGAATCCAACGACAAGCTTTTAAATATCGCTCAAAAATGCGGATTCAAAGATTTCAGCTATTTTATAAAAATGTTCCACAGATACAAAGGAATGACGCCGCTCAAATACAGAAACCTTGAACTAAAGTCAAATAAAACTTCAGAAACTGAATCCGTGCAAAAGGAAAATAAAATATGCTGAAAGACAAAACAATTTTAGTCGGAGTTACAGGAAGTATCGCAGCATATAAGACAGCAACACTCGTAAGCATGCTTGTAAAAACAGGAGCTGAAGTCCGCGTGCTAATGACAAAAAACGCCACAAACATAATAAATCCGATTACATTTGAAACTTTAAGCGGACACAAATGCCTCATAGATACTTTTGACAGAAATTTTGAATTCAAAGTAAGCCATGTTTCACTTGCTCAAAAAGCGGACATTTTTTTAATCGCGCCGGCAACCGCAAATACAATCGCAAAAGTTGCAAACGGAATGGCGGACGATATGCTGACTTCTGTTTTTCTTGCCGCAAAATGCCCAAAGATAATTTGTCCTGCAATGAACACTGCAATGTACGAAAATCCAATAACACAAGACAATCTTGAAAAATGCAAAAAATTTGGATTTAAAATTCTTGAGCCGGGAACGGGACTTCTTGCTTGCGGTGAAAACGGAAAAGGAAAAATGCCCGAGCCTCAAGAAATATTTGAATTTATTGAAAACGAAATTTCATTTGAAAAAGATTTTCTAGGCAAAAAAATTCTTGTTACAGCCGGACCAACCCAAGAGGCTATAGATCCCGTACGCTTTATCACAAACCATTCATCTGGAAAAATGGGTTATGCGATTGCAAAAATAGCGGCAGCAAGAGGCGCGCAAGTAACTTTGATTTCAGGACCAGTATCGCTTAATCCGCCAAAAAATGCAAAAACAATAAAAATCACCAGCGCAAAAGAAATGTTTGAAGCCGTAAAGAAAAATTCTCCAGATTCCAACATAATAATAAAATCCGCGGCAGTTGCAGATTTCCGTCCCAAAAATGTCAGCGCAGAAAAAATAAAAAAAACAGGCAACGAAATTTCAATCGAACTTGAACGCACAGACGACATTCTTGCTTTCCTTGGAAAAAATAAAAAGCCCGGCCAAATTCTATGCGGATTTTCCATGGAAACACAAAACTTAATTGAAAATTCCAGAAAAAAACTTTCAGCTAAAAATTTGGATTTAATCATCGCAAACAATTTAAAAACTCCGGGCGCAGGATTCCAAACGGACACAAACCAAGCCACAATAATTGCAAAAGATTTTCAAAAAGAACTTCCGCTGATGCAAAAAGAAGAGCTTGCAAATTGCATACTTGACGAAATAAAATCACTTTTATAGAAGGAAAATTCATGGAAGAAAATTTTTCACAGGCAATTGAAAAAACAAAAAGCATTTTGCACGCAGACGAATTTATAAAATATTTCACATTTGAAAACATATTGAAAATCGCAATAAGCGTTGTTTCCATCATAATTTTCTATATTGTCTATCGGCTAATAAAAAAATTCATAAGAAAAAAAGCAACGGCGAAACTTGAAAAAAACACTGCTGTTCTCGTGAACAAAGCCATAAGCTACATTTTTTACGTTTTAATCGGAATGTACATTTTGGGACTTTTTGGAATCAACCTAAAAGCAATCTGGGGCGCGGCAGGAGTTGCTGGACTTGCAATCGGATTCGCGGCGCAAACAAGCGTCAGTAATTTTATAAGCGGGCTTTTTGTGCTCGGCGAAAAATCCATGAAAATCGGAGACACAATTTCTGTAAGCGGAACAAACGGAACTGTGGAATCCGTAGGACTTTTAAGCGTAAAAATAAAAACACTGGACAATCAGTTAGTCAGAATCCCAAACAGCAGCATAATAAATTCCGTGCTGACAAATTACAGCAGCTACAAAACAACAAGACAAACTTTTGAAATTCACATAAGCTACGAAGCCGATTTGCAAAAAGCAATGCAAAAAATAAAAGATATTGCTTTAAGCTGCCCGGCAGTCCTTCCCTCTCCAGAACCGCAAGTTTTTTACGACGCGCTTGGAGGCTCTGCAAAATTAAAACTTATAGTCTGGCTAAAAAATGAAGATTTAATCCAAGTCAAAAACAACATTTTAACCAGAATCGTAAAAAACTTAAAACAGGAAAATATAAAAATAACATAAAAACTGAAATTTTTTCTGCAATTTTTTTTATTCGGCGGATATATAATAAGCATGAAAAACTTTTTATTTATCTGCCCGATCATTTTATTTTTTTCATGCGAATTTTTCAGCTACACAGAAAATGAAAAATTCACTCTTCCGTATTCTAGCGAATGGAGCGTAAAAACGAGCCATCAGCCGGATTCAGAAATATTCGTTCTCGGAGAAAATTTTTATTCTGAAGTAAACAAAAACGAAGCCACAGCCTTGCTCGCCTATTCGCATTCAGATAAAAAAATCTACGGTGCAATTTATCCCTACGGAAACGATTTAACTTATTCAGACGGATTTGCCGCAGAGGTTTTATTTTCAATTTCAGCCGCCGCAGTGGATTCCGATTCATGCAAAAACGAATATCTTTCAAAATTCAACTGGCAAAAATTTATGGAAGAATGCCGCGCCTTTGAAGAAAATGTCTGGAAACTCGACAAAGAGAGAATCATGAAAAAAATTTCTTCCGGCAATTTCAAAAAGAGTGATTTAAAACTATTGGAATGAAAAAGAATTCGTTGTATCATAAAATGGATTTTTAAATAAGGATTTAAAATGAAAAAAATATTTCTTAAAATGCTCATTACGGCAAATTTAATATTTCTGTTTTCTTGTTCCGAAAAAAACAAAATTGCAAAAGCAGAATTACCGACTGTGAAAATCCATAACTGGTACTATTTTTCAAATGAAGGATTTCAAAAAATTGATTTGCCGCAAAACGCTCCAGAAGTTTTTGAAAAGCCCTGGACTGAATCAGTCCGAATAACAAGCGCGGCAAGCTTAGTAAACTTAAATGAAAATCCTAAATTTTCTGCATACGCCTTGGTCAATAAAAAAGGGCTGCTTTGCTTTAACGATGAAAAAATCGAACTTTACTGCGACAATTCAATTTTTCAGCCAGACACGGCAGATTCTTTGGTATTCAGCGACGGAAAGCCAGTTTTCTACTTGTACAGAAGCAGTTTTTTTAATTCAGATTTAAATCAAGGTACAATCCACAGCACACGGCCTTTCCTTGTTGAATTCGCGCCAGACTCAAAGCTTTTTTACCCAATAGTTTCTTACTCAAATTTAAAACTTAAAGATGAAGATCAAATCACGGGTTATTTTTGGGACGGAAAAACTTGGGCTTGCTCTGCAAAAAAAACAGTAAAAAATGGGGTTGAATTTTCATACTTTTGCTGGCAGCCTTTAGTTCCGTTAACAGAAGCCTGCCCTGCGCTCGGCCAAGAAATTTTTATGTTCAATTCATTGACAGAAGACAGCTACAAAAAAATGATTCTGCCCAAGCTTTTTGAAGAATCGCCAGAAGAGCTAAAATCGCTGCTTGCCTCTATTCCTGAAGAATTTTCATTTTATATTTCATGGAAAAATCCAACTGGAACAAGTCCAGAAAACTACAGCCACATTGGAACTTCTGACAATTTTTTGAGCGCGCACGCAGGATTTTCATCTGGAAAAAAATACATAACAGCAGTTTTTTCAGATGGAACAACTTACATAAAAAAAACATCCGAAGATTCTATAAAAGCATTCCGGCTTCCGCTTTTGCCAAAAGGATTTTCCTATGGTGAAATGGCGGTTTCTGGAGACACGATTTACGTTGCATGGGAAGAAAGCGCTTTTTTCAAAACTGCAAGAGCGGGTTTTATCAGCGTAAATCTAAAAGAAATAATAAACTAATTTAAGCGGACTAAGTTTGGAACTTTTGAAAACGGAGCTGGTTTTATATAAAGATATTTTAGCGGATGAATATCAAGTCCGTTTACTTTCCAGCCGCCGATTTCGTCAGTATTAACAAGATGTGCGCTTACAGGATGCGAAACAGGAATCAAAACGCTTTCATCCAAAAGAATCTGCTCGGCCTGTGCCATAAGCTTGTAACGCTCGGAAATATTGTCAATCCGTGAAGCTTCCTGCAAAAGAGAATCGTAATTTTCGTTTTTAAATTCAGAAACATTCAGAGAAGAATTTCCGCGGAAAAGTTCAAGAAAAGCCAGCGGATCTGCAAAATCGCCAATCCAAGAATAATAGAACAAATCAGCTTTCCAAGACGGAATTGAAGCATTATATCTGTCAAAACCTGTTTTCTGAATTTTAAAATCTACGCCAAGCGGCTCCCATGCATTTTTCAAAATTTGTGCGCACTCGGAAAGATAACCGTCGCCAGTCGCAGCAAAAATCAAAGAAAGCTTTTCTTCCTGCGGAATTCCATTTTTCACGCGCGCTTCATTCATCATTTTTAAAGCGTCATTTTCATCATAATCTGAAATTCCTGCGACTTCAGGATAGCCTGGCAAAGGATAAATAAAAGTTTCAGCTTTTATATTGAATTTTTCGCGCAGTTTATCATAAGGAATCGCTTCAAGCAATGCATCGCGGAATTCCTTTTTTGCCCAGACATTATCTTGTTTTTTAAAGAAAAAATAAACTGTTCCAAATTCTGTGCCAATTAAAAGTTTTGACTTGTCAATTATTTTTGCAGCTTCGGCATTTCCCATAATCCAGTCAATTTCGCCGTTATTGAATTTGTGGGAATTTTCAGAATAATCATCGCTTAATAAAATTTTTATTTCAGGAATTTTAACGTTTTCAGAATCCCAGTAAAATTCATTTTTCTTAATCAGAATTTCATTTCCATCGTAAGATTCAAGCGCAAAAGCTCCGCTAAAGGCATTTTTATTTTCACTTACAACACTGAAAGCATGATGGCACAAAATTTTCGGAAGATGACCGGCAGGCTCAGTCAAATGAACAACAACTGTAAAATCATCTCTTGCATCAATTCTTACATCTTGCGCAGAAATTTTTCCCTGCCTAAAATCAGACGCGCCTTCTATGCAGTCCAAAAGCGAAGCAAATGGAGCATTCGAAGTTTCCAAAAGTGAAATCCATGAATTCCTTACATCTTTTGCAGTTATCAAAGTCCCGTCGCTGAATTTCGCATCGTTTCGCAAAGTAAATGTCCAGCGTTTTTTATCACGTGAAATTTTATATGATGAGCAAATCGCAGGCAAAGGCGCAAGGTTTACAGGATCATAAGAAAAAAGCCCTTCATACAAGCCGGTAAAAAGCTGAGCTTCGGCAGTAAAAGCAGCCGTATGAGGATTCATGTCATAAGAATGAAGCGGCGCGCAAATATTTACTCTGCGCTGTTTTGGCAAATCCTGTGAAAAAGAAAATGCGCTAAGACAAAAGAAAATTAACGCTGCAAAAACTTTTTTCAAATTAAACCTCGACAAAACTCATGAAATTCCAAGCTTTTTCATCTGTTCCTGCTCTTCAACATAGGAAAGATATTCCGCCCGCTTCTGGTTGAATTTAACAACAATATTTTTAATTGTCATAAGTTCCATTGACAAGCCTTTGATTCTTGAGCGGTCAACAGTTTTGGAAGTATTCTTGAAAAATTCATCAAGTCCGTAAAGCTGCGCAAAAATATGATTATTTTCAACCATCTGCTTGTTTAAATATTCAAGAATCGCTGAATCATTTTGGTTGTCAGCTTTTTTATATCCGGGCGAATTCGGGCTGCTAAATGAAGCGTAAACCCGCGCTTTCTTCAAAAGATTTGCATAAAATTCGTTGTATTTTATTGTCTCTTTTTTCTTTGCTTCGGTGCGCTTGTCAGTAATAAAAATATCGTAAGAAACAGGAGGCTCTTCCAGTCCGAAAATGTTCCGCAAAAATCTAAGAATTGTGTCTTTTAAAGTTTTCTTTTCACTCTGAAGAATTTCGTGGTTCAAGTTGACTTTTTCAGCAATCGAATTGAACTGCTCACCTGTTGAAGCCAAAATTCGCAAAGCATCCATTATAATTGCATGAGTATCAATTGTAGCCTTTTTTTCTTCCTGAGCCTCTTTTACTTTCAGCCTTTCATACAAAGAATTTTGAAGCTTTTCTTTTTCTGGTGAAGTTTCTTCCGCAACAAGTTCAGAAACAAGCTCGTTATTAAAAGATTTTCCCGGAAAACAAGAAGGAAAAAGCCGCTTTATTTCACCAAGCAATGCGCCCGAAGAAGCAAAAGCCTTTTCTTTGTCAAACGACGGATTTGCAAAAACTTTTTTTCTGATTTCAATTTTATAACGTTCACGCTGAAAATCCGCAAGATTCTTCAAGCCGCTGTCAATTTCAGCCATTGCAGTTTGAGTTTTTGAAACGCTGTCTTTTAGAAGACTTTGAACAATCGGCTGAACTCCGCTTTTCAGCTCATTCATGGCAATTGCAAGAGCGCGCGTATTCGGCCGAGTTGAATTAACGCTCAAGTTTGCCCAGGAAAATGTATTGTTCAGCTCAAGTATTTTTTTAATTTTTCCGTTATCAAGCTGCGAAACAGAAAATTTCATAAAATTGCAAACGTAATCCAGCATAGTTTCGTACTGGCTGAGCCTTATTCCAAGAACAATTGAACGCTCATTGTCTGCGAAAGAAGAAGTTTCAGGCAAGGAAATTGCAGTAATCCGGCTGTCATTTTTATACGGATCTGGAACAACCAAAGATCTTTTTACAAGATTGTCAAAAATATTCCTCAAGCAGGAAAAATGAAGCCTATAATCTTCCAAAAGCTTAGGAAGCTCAACATTGTCAAACCATTGCTCCCGCTCTTCTGCAGCTGAAATAATTTTCTGATTAAAATTTTCGTTCTCGGTCATATTTTTTTCCATAAGATATTAGCACAGCGGAACAAAAGGAGCAATTCCAATTAAAAGACTTTTTTCCGCAGAATTATCTTACAATGCTGATAAATATTTTCTTTTAAATTTCGGAAAAAAATAACCGTTACTTAATAAAGTTTTTTCCTTCACAAGTGATTTATTAAGCAAGCCGTGTCTTTTCCACATTTTCGTGCTGAACTTCAAGAATGTCCATTATTTTATCTATCATTTTCTGCTTAGGATCTGGCTCGTTTTCTGACAAAGTCGCAAGATATTCACTGCGGAATTTTTTGCATTCAATAACAGGACTTGAAGTGAACACAAGTTTGTCCGGACCAACAAAATCGCTCAGCATATCTTCTTTTCCGTCTTGAATTTCAAGAATCGAACCGTTTATGCTTACACAAATCGCAATGTCAAACAAACGAAGATAACTGTCAATTTCTCTTAACCCGCGCTTTGTTTCAGGATGTCCTGGACGGTATCTTGTTCCTGATGGAAAAACCAAAATAACTTCGCCACGCTTTTTGCAATCATCCATTGCACGCATTGCAGCCAAATTAATTTTTCTTGCCTTGAGCATTTCTTCCTTTGCCTCTTCTTCAGACTGAGCTTTTTCTTCATTTTTTGTGAGGCTTCTAGTAGGATAAATTACAACCCTTGTGAAACTTTCAGCGAATGCACGGACAATAGGATTGTCTTCATTTAATTTCATGCCCGCAATTGCAACAGTCCGTTTAGAAAGATCAGCCAAATCCGAATTTCCGCTGTGCTCAAGCATATAAAGAAAAGCAGGCAAATCTGTATTTGAATAATGCTCCATTAAAATCAGTCCGCTTTTTCCTGACTTCACTTGATTATAAAAATCCAAGAAATTTTCAATGCCACCCAAATAGCTTTCCGGCAAAAGATTATCTTCAACCAATTTATCCATGAGCTTTCTATTTTTTGGGTTTGCAAATTGATAAACATTTGAACTGTCAATTTCAGCAGCGGCAACAGAATTCAATGAAAGAGCTTTAAAAAAGTCAGCATAAGCTTCACGGATTGTTTTCTTTTCCATGCAAAATAACCTCGTAATAAAAAACAATTAAGAAAATAAAAAGAATGATTTTATTATTTTAAATACAAAATATGAAGATGTCAACCAAGGACAAAGGCACGCAGGGCAAACGCATGTAAAAACTCTTTCTGATAAAATTACAGAAAGTGTGAA
>JAUNWH010000079.1 GCA_030540405.1 Spirochaetales bacterium | reverse complement strand
ATCTGATGCGAGAGAAATTACAAGTCCACGTTCATCACTAGTTATAGTTATTTTGTTTGATTTTACTTCCGGCGCAAAACTGGAAATTGCCTTTTTCATTGCAGGACCTAAAGCACGGCCTTTTTCTATAGAAGGAAGAGAACTGACAACGTTTCCTAAGTTGGCTAGGCTTCCGGGACTTACAGAAATTCCGCCGCCAGGATTATTATTTGAAAGTGAAGCCTGCAAAGCCGCCATTTGAACAGCATCTGACTCGGAAGGATCATAAAGCATAACGAAAAAGCAGAGCATGAGAGTAATCATGTCTCCATAAGTGCCCATCCAGGCGGTTGACGGTTTTTCTGGTTCTTTTTTTTCTCTTTTTGCCATTGAAAAACTCCCCAAGCCTAGTCTTTCAAGATGTCGGACTCAATTGCCTTGCGGGATTTTGGATCCAAATATGTAAGAAGTTTTTGTCCAAGAATACGCGGGTTGTCTCCTGCCTGAATTGAAAGAATTCCTTCCAGAACCATTTCCTTTACATTCATTTCGTTTCCATTCTGCATAATGAGCTTCTGAGCCAAAGGTCCGAAAAGCCAGTTCGCAAGCATAGAACCATACAAAGTTGTAATAAGAGCAACCGCCATGTTAGGACCGAGAGCGCTTTTGTCTTCAAGGTTTCTTAACATACCAATAAGACCAATAACGGTTCCCATCATTCCGTAACCAGGAGCAAAACCTGCCCACTGAATAACAACGTTAATCCAGGCCATGTGGCGGCTTTCTGCCTGAGCCATTTCATTTTCAAGAATAGAGCGGATTGCGCTTCCATCGTTTCCGTCTACCATAAGACGCAAGCCTTCTTTTAGGAACGGGTCATCAAGGTCGTCAAGTCCTTCTTCAAGAGCAAGAATTCCTTCACGGCGAGCCTTTTCACTAAGGGCAACCATGTTCTGAACAGTTGTTTTTTCTCCGTAGTCAAAAGTTTTAAAAGCCCTTCCCATAATGCCAAAAAGACCGATAATCTGATTCATAGGGGCGCAAATCCACAAAGAAAAATAAGATCCGCCAATAGTTACGAAAATTGATGGAATATCTATAATACCCATAATGGATCCGCCGGACGTAAAAACACCAACTGCCATCATTGCAAGTCCGCCAAAGAATCCTATCAGAGTAGCTAAATCCATTTTTTCCTCCCGCTCGCGCAAGAATCAAAGTTCCTGCATTCCTATTTTTTTTCTATATATAACAATTCGTTCTATGATTTCTTCTGGAGATTCTTTTACAACAATTTTTTTACCTGAAAGAAGAGCAAGCGTAACATCAGGGTTTTGTTCCATAGATTCAATCTGGTGCGGATTGACCCAGTATTTCTTTCCGTTCAGACGCGTTACTTCAATCATAATATACTATAATGAACTGTAAAATGTGAATCGTCAAGTATTTTAGACTATTTTTGGCGTAAAAACAAGAGAAAGCAGGCTTTTTAATGGCTCAAGTCAATAGAGTTGCAAAAGCTTTTAGAGGACTTTGCTTCCGTTCGCCATAAGCTTAAAACGGCAGTCAAAAAATTCCGCGGCTTTTCTGCACATGAGCATTCGACCTAAAAAAATATCAAAATAGTCGCACATTGTGCAAATGTTCTCGTCAATCTGAAGATTCAGGGAAATCTGCCCTTTTTCATGGTTTATCTTTAAAGTCGAATTTTCAACTGCAAAATTAACACGGTCGTGTATATCGAATGCGGACTTTTCCTTTGTTCTTACGCGGTTTCGCCTTACGTCCGTTTTGTCTGCGATTATAAGGGCTGCGGAAACTTTGTCGAATGCTCCGCCTGTTGACTCGTCATGGTTTGCAATGCACGAAACAATTTCAATTCTGTCTTCACAGGAAAAATCAAGTTTGCCAAGAATTTCATTTGCAAGAAGTCCGCCGTATTCTGCGTGGTGCTTTCTGTTCAGGGCGTTTCCAATGTCGTGCATATATCCTGCTATTTTTGCAAGCTCAATCTTTTCTTTTGACTCTCCGAATTCCTGCAAAATAAATCCTGCCCGCTCAGAAACTAAGCCGCAATGTCCAGGTCCATGATCCGTAAAACCAAGGTTTCCTAAAATTTCATTTCCTTTGTTCAAAAACGCATTTATTTCTGTGTTTTTTTTTATTTCTTCAACTGTCATATTATATATATTATAGAAAACATTTGTTAAAAAAGCATTAAATTTTGAAAAAAACAGAGTCAACGCTGTAAAACTGAAGGAATACTTCCTAAGACCCGTAGCGATACTTCCTAAGAGGCTAAGTAATACTT
>JAUNWH010000017.1 GCA_030540405.1 Spirochaetales bacterium | reverse complement strand
GCACAAATTCGTTGTTTTTTCTCCTCCGTGTCTAAATCTGAGGCTTATTATATATAAAAACATAATTATTAAAATTAACAAGAGTCATTAAGCATAAAATTTTAAAGATATATATAACTTCGTATTATGAAAACAATCTCGCTTGTAACTTTATATTTTCCAGATGAAAACGTGAAAAAGAATATTACTCAACTTTCGCATTTTGTTGACAATATTGTATTGCTTGATAACACGCCTGACTCTGACAATTCAACTTTATTTTCTGGGCTGGAAAAAACTGAGTATATTGCCTATAAGGAAAATCTAGGACTTTCGGAAGCTTTTAACCGTTATCTGAAGTCTTTAAAAGAAAACAACTACATAATTTTTTTTGACCAGGACTCGTTCTGCCCGGAAAATTTGATAGAACAGTTGAAAAAAGACTATTCATTTTGCTGTGAAAGATTAAATAAAAAAGGGGTTGTCGGACCTGCTTACTTTGAAAAGAATGCGAATCAGCTGATGATTCCAAAACAAAAAAAAGAGATTTCAGAAGGAATCTATCAGGTAAAGTCAATAATCACTTCTGGTATGTTTACAGAACTGGAAGTCCTGCAAAAAATTGGTTTTTGGAATGAAGAAATTTTCCTTGATATGGCGGACTGGGATTTGTGCTGGCGGGTTCTAAAAAATAATTTTTTCTGCTGTCTTACGAGAAATGTAATTCTTAGTCATCGGCTTGGCTGTGGTAATTTTAATATTGTAGGTTTCAGAATTGAAGAGTGGGCTGATTTTAGAAACTATTATCAAATTCGAGACAGCTTGTATTTATTAAACAAAGATTATGTTCCATTAAAATTTAGAATAAAATTTATTTCAATGCTGATAATTCGACCTATTATACATTTTATTTTTTTTAAAAACAGAAAAAAACGTTTTTTTTATTTTATAAAAGGAATAAATGATTATAAAAACAATGTTCATGGAATGTTATGTTGTGGGGTTAATAAAAATGCAAAAGATTGAGAATGTTTCAGTTTTTGATTTAGATGGTACTTTATGGAAAAAAAACTCTCATTTGGAAGTTTTGAACTGTTATTTTTGTACTCATTTTTATACAAGTCTAATTGCTAGATTTCTTTCAAGATTTTTTCCTGTTCTTTGGCAAAATAAAATTGATAAAAAACTGAAAGAGATTCCGGAAAATTTTATATCAATGTTTGATATAAAAAAACTTGATATAAATCGAGATATATTAAATTTGCTGGAAGAAAAAAGAAAAAAATCAAAAATTGTTCTTATGTCAAATGCTCCAAAAGAAATTGTGAAAAATGCTGGAAAATATTTTAATGCGGAAACTTTATGTTCTGGAATTGGTGAAAAAGCTTCTGTACTAAAAAAAAACTATGTTTTTGATAATTTGTTTGTATGTACAGATAATAAGTCAGATTCAGATTTATTAGAAATTGCTGATGAAAGCCTTTTTATCAACAAGAAAAAAATGAAATCAGTTTTTTATGTTCCAATGATTTATTCATTAAAAACAAGATATAAAGGAGTACTAGGACTTGTTTCTTTTTTTATAACAAGCATTTTACCTCTTGTTACTTATTTTTATGTGTTTAATATTGAAGAAAATATAGTAAAGAATTTTATTTCATTATGCATATCATATCTAATAATAAATATTATTTATGAAATTGGGTATATTATAAATGATGTTTATTCTGCTGGTATGGAAAAAAATCCTACAGCAAGACTTCAGGAAAATGAATTAAAATTTTGTAGAACAAATATTTTAAGAATAATAAATGCTCGTTTAATTGTTATAACTCTGCTAGTCATTATATTGGTTTCTTTGGAAAATTTTCCATCATTATTTTCAATCTCATGTCTTTTGTTAAGTGTATTTTATTTATTTCATAATTCCATCTCAGAAAAATACAGATTTGTTTCAAATTTTGTTCTTGTGACTTTGCGTTTTATGTCTCCGTTCTTACTTTTTTGTGCGTATCAAAAATGGAATATACTTCTAATTCTTTTTCTTTCATTACCAATGCTAAAAACTATTACATATATCTTAAAAAAAAGTTTTCATAAAAAGGAATTTTTTTTAGACCGTTTTCAAATTATATATTACTTAGTGCTTTTTGTATTTATATTTGTCATATTTTATAAAACCGCTGATAAAAATATTATGATTTGTGAAAGTTTTATTTTATTTCTGTTTTTATATAGGTTTTGTATAAAAATTTATAGAACTATGAAAAATAGAACAAAAAAACAGGAGATTTAAAATGACCTTCACTGTTCTCCAATCCGTATACAAAAAAGACAATCCAGAGTTTCTATCCCAGTCATTGCAGAGCATTGCGGACAACTCGGTTCAGCCGGCTTGCGTTGTTTTAGTAAAGGACGGAGTTCTGACTCCTGAACTAGAATCCGTCATCTCTGAATGGAAAGATAAGCTTCCGCTGAAAGTAGTGGGCTATGAGAAAAATCAAGGACTTGCTCATGCCCTGAACTATGGCTTGCAATTCGTGGAAACTGAACTTGTCGCCAGAATGGACAGCGATGACATCTGTTTTCCAGATAGATTCGAAAAACAGCTTGCCCAATTTGAAGCGGATTATTCACTTGAAATTCTAGGCGGAGGAATTGAGGAATTTTATATAGAAGAAAATGGAACTGAATTTCGCAGAGTCCGTCTTTACCCAAAATGGACGGACTCAAAATCAAGAACGCTTTACCGAGGAACTCCTGTTGCTCATCCGACTTTAATGATGAAAACTGCCTTACTGAAAGAATTTAGATACAGCGAAAATACAAAATGCAACGAGGATATTGACTTGTGGTTCAGAATTCTTGCCGCTGGAAACAGAATAAGAACCCTGCAGGAACCGGTTCTGCATTTCAGAATTACAGACGGAACTTTCAGACGGCGTTCAGTTTCAAAGGCGTTGAATGAATATTCAATTTACACAAAAAATTTGCGGCACTTCAACGGAGTCTCAAAGAGAGACATTATTCCGCTGATGCGTCTTGCCGCCAGATTTCTTCCTGGCAATCTGAATAAAAAGGCGTATCTTTCGCAGAAACGTCAGAAACTTTTCAAGGAGAATCTTATGAACATAAAATCATTGAACAATCAGGTTTTTATGAAAAATGGACACATTTTTGAGGCCGTTATCCAGTTTGAGGAGAATGGAATTCAAATGATAAAGGGGGTTCAACTAGACAGCCACTCAAAATGCATTGTGGAAGTTCCTGCTGAGGAAGTCGAGCTTTTCAAAACAAGCGAGAGTGTTGATGTGACTTTAAAAGTGAAAGATTAATTTCTGGAATCTATTCCTAATGATAACAAGAGGGGATTCATTGTTTTCCCATCGTGAAAAAAAATTACATAAACTTCACTATCTAAAATTAATAGAAGCTTCTGTCTTTTGATGTTAAAATAAATCCAATAAGATTGAAAATTTTCTGTTTTATTATTTAGGCTGAAAATAAGAAAAATCAGAAGACGTGGCTGTTTTTTTTTGATCAAGTCGGTGTTTTTGATTTCCTTGAAAAGAATTGGAAAACTCTGCATTCGCAAAGAAGAAAATTACATTTTAGGATCTATAAACAGCTTGTGTTGCAAACTCTTTATAAACTGTTGTCTCTTACTTTATTGCGAAACAACTTAAAAAGTCAAATCGGAAATGGATATATACTCATTGGCTTTTTACAGGAGCTAAGATGATTATTTATTATGGCGGATTTTCAAAAATAAGATTTCCTAAAATATTATAATCAAAACGCATATTGGATTTTGGCTTCGGTTTTTATGCGAAAACAAATTTTAAGTATTCACAATTTAAGCACATTGACAGTCTTTGAATTGACATTATAGTATAACTTGAGAATTATTTAATTATTTGAAAGGAGAGAATTTTGAATAAAATAGATTATAGTATTTTAACAGATGATGCAGAAATAAAAGATTGTTCGAAAAATCAAACTCATGAAAACATTGCTGAAAATTTATATAGTTTAATTTCTGATAAAAATACTTCTGGGCTTACTATTGGTCTGGAAGGTAAGTGGGGAAGTGGAAAATCAACTGTTATAAAAATCTTGTCCGAGAAATTAAAAGCAAATCCTGACACTTTTATCTTTTATATTGATACTTGGGCTCATGAAGGAGATCCATTACGTAGAATTTTTTTAGAATCTTTCTTAGAAAATGTTGAAGAGTTATCGGAATTAAAAAAAAGTAAAAACAAGGAAAAACTAGAAGAAATTCGAAGTAAAATACAATATAGAAAAAAAACAACTGTAATTTCTAAAATTCCAGAAGTTGACAAAGCTGGTAAAATTACTGCAGGACTTGCCTTTCTTGTTCCATTAGGAACAGTAATGATAGATCATACATATCCTTATTTAACTTTTGAGCATGGCTATCCGCCGAATTGGGGCTTTATTATTGGCTGTCTATTTGCAATAGCACCGATAATTGCCTCCGTTATATTTTCAATATTGAAAAAGCCGTTCTTTAAAAATAAAGATGTAGATGAAACAACAGAAGTTTCAAATGAAGAAGAAAAATCATCGGTAGATTTTAACAACTATTTTGCTGATTTGCAGAAATTTTTATTAGAGCAATTACAGATTAATAAGATTGTTTGTGTTATAGATAACTTGGACAGAATAAACGAAAATGATGCATTAAAAATTTGGTCTACGCTACAAACTTTTGTTCAAGGAAAGAATTCTAAAATTTCTTCTCAAAATAAATCTCAAAAATTATTTGTGATAGTTCCTTATGATGAGCAGGGATTGCGAAAACTTTGGGATGGAGAAAATAATATTTTATCAGAGCAAAAGAAAAGTAATTCTAAACAATGTACGGAACTGTCTTGTTCAAATTCATTTTTTAATAAAAATTTTCAGTTGCGGGTTTATGTGCCGCAATTAATTGTAAGTGATTGGGAAGATTTTGCAAAAAAGCAGATAGATAAGGCTTTGATAAATTATTCTGAACTGCAAAGAGCAATAGTTCTTAATATATTGGAATGTACTCGGGCATCATTAGGAGATGCTCCTACTCTAAGAGAAATAAAAATCTATGTTAATCAAATTGCATTTTTATATTCTCTACATAAGAATAATGTTTCTCTTTTCAGTTTGTGTTATTATGTTGTTTTAAAATATCTAAAATTTAAGGATTATGATGAAATCCTCGCAGGACTTGTTAATGGAAGTATTCCAGACTCTTCAACAGAAATATATATCGATAGGCTAGATTTAACAAAAGATTTATGTTCTATACTGTTTATGGTTCCTAAAGAGACTGGAATGCAGTTGTTATTGCAAGATAAAATACAAAAAGCTTTGATAGAGTCTCCAAATGACTTAAATCAATTATATGAAATTCACGAAGAATCCTTTTTTACAGTTTTGAATTATGTACTAGCAAATGCGAAAGATATTGATATACAGAAAGTAACAGTAAACTTAAATTCTTTCTTAGGTGAAAAAAATATCGATGGAATCAAAATTCTAAAGGCTTATGTCGCAAAAACTTCAGTACAAGACAAAATATTATCCAATTTATGTAAATATTCAGAAGATTTTTGGAAAATATATATTGAATTAATACATGAAAGTGATGTTCTGATTAATAAATTAAATAGGGTTTTTACAGAAAGCGCGAATAGAGTAGAAAATTATGTGAATCAGAAAGAGACAGAAAATGATTTCATCAGGATTCTTTATACTGTTATAGCAGAATTAAAAGAAAAATGCTCGATTTGTCTTGATTATAAAAAGATTCAGTATGTTGGAGTGGAATCCATTTATAAAGATTTGAAGGAAAATGCTGAGGCTGTTTTTGCTAAAATAGAAAACTTGGATACATTTGATGATGATATATCAAAGCAAATTGCTGATGGAAAAACTGATAAAGAGCAATTATGGAAGATTATAGCAATTCAAATCAATTTGAATAAAGTAAGTGTATGGACAAATTCTGTTACAATCGTTTATGAGAATTTAAAGGCTCAATCTCTGAATAAAGATATTATAGCGTCGAACTTGAATATTTTGAAAGAATTGCAAAGGTGTAAATATTCACCAGAAGTAGAAGAAAAAACTCAACAACTTCTAAAAAATGCAACTTTTTGGCATAATATTTATTCAATAAATGATCTAGAACTAAAATATATTGCTTATTATCTACTGTATAAATACACTGGAAATGTAGCTGCTTTTCAAGTCCAACAGTTTGGTAATTCTCAGAATTCAATCAATGATGCAAACAATACATTGAAAAATGTAGATGAAAATGCTGCAGATTTTCTATATAGTTTATCAGTGTTTACTAATGATTACGAACTATATTGGAAGTTGGCATGTACTTCAACAAATAAATTAATTGGTAGCATAATAACACTTGCAGCAGAGAAACAAAACCAGGATTTTTTTGCTTATGAAAATCCGTATTTTAATTTAAGAAATGCACTAAAGCTTGTTGATAAAGAACAGAAATCAGCAGTTATTGTAAAAGCATTTATTGACTATAGTGGATTAGAAAAGGAGGTGATTGAAGCTGGCTTTAATTTTGTTGATAATCCGGATGTAACAATAGCTATTATCACACAGACACAGAACAAAGATGTAATAAAATCACTTGCAGATGAAATTTCTGACAAAAAAGAAAACGATTGGACTTCAATTTTTACATCAAAACGAAATGTTCTTGAAGTATTAACATGTTTCACACAAAAGAATCTGCAACTTGCTTTGGAATCAGACTTTTATAATGCTTTCGTAAAATATGCAATACAAAACATAGTATCTGTTAATTTATCTGCAGAAAAACTGACAGATTTGTTTAATTTAATGGGAAAAAGTTGGAAAAAAGAATTTTCAGTTCAGATGGAAAAGAAATTGTATGAACTGAAATTTTGTGTTTCAGAACAAATAAAAAACTTTTGTCATAATGTCTTAAAGCTAGAATATTTGACAGAAGAACATAAAACGGATTTTTCTGACTTGATACGAGAAAAAATAGAGGGAAAAAAGATAGAGGAGCTGCAATTTATTGTTGAATTGATTAACAATGCTGGTAAAAAATTTAAACCGGATGAACATTATTCAGAAATCTTGAAGAAACCTGTGCAAAGTCTTTCAGATTCTAAATTAAAAGAACAACTGGCTAAAATCTTTAGTATAGAAATTGATGATGAGTGATTATTTATGATATACTACCGCACTGCTTGCTTGTCAATGTAGGAAGTGTTTTTCAACTTTTCTCTTTAAAAACTTGTGATACAAAACTACGGTTGCTTTGATATTGACTTTTTTTGTATTGACAACTCAATGGAAATGTCTTAATTTGTAATTAAGAGGTATGTTATGGCAACACTTCAATTACGCGTGGACGATTCCTTAAAGGCAAAAGCGGATGCCCTTTTTTCATCGTTAGGGTTGGACACTTCAACGGCTGTCCGTATTTTTCTTGCTTCTTCAATAGAAAATAATGGTCTTCCTTTTGCTGTAAGGCACAAGGCTGATTCGCTTTCATTGGAATCGGCAGTTTCTGACAGCAGAAATCGTACAAATCTTCACGGACCTTTTAAAACTGCTAAAGAGGCTGTGGCTTCTATGCTGGAGGATTGCTCTGTACGAAATTGTCTATACAAATCGAATGAAACATGACGCAAAACTGATGAAGAAAAGGGGCAAGAATTTAGAAAAACTTGTCGAGGTTTTGGAACTTCTTGCTTCTGGAAATCCGTTGCCACAAAAATACAAAGACCATCAGCTGACAGGAAATCTTAATGATTTTCGTGAATGCCATATAGAACCTGACTGGCTTTTGATGTATCAGATTTTTGAAAACCAGCTTATTCTTTCTGCGACAGCAACAGGCTCTCACTCTGATCTCTTCGGAAAATAGAAGATTTGAAGAAGAAAAACTCGCGCTCCGCTCAAAATACAAATACGATTCCGGAGATTTCATAATTCTTTACATTGCGGAATTCATTCCCCGGAAAGACCACGAGTTTTTCATAAGAAACATTCCTGAACTGAAAAAGCGGATTCCGAGCCTGAAAGTCATAATGCCCGGGCGCGGCGTTCAACTGAAAGAAATGAAAATCCTTGCCGTGAATCTTGGAGTTGACGATATTATCTGGTTTTCCGGCTACAGAAAAGACATAAACTTGCTGTGCGCCATTTCCGACCTTTATGTTACGACAAGCAGGCAGGAAGAGGGTAAATTAATTTTGCTTTTTTTAGTATAAATAATTTGTATAGTTTCAATTTTGAGTTTTGTAAATTTATTGTCATTGCCGTGGTTGACACCGCGATGTTTGCATAGCAAACTTGGTTAGCAATCTTGCTTAAAAACGTGCAAGAGATTATCGGGTCAAGCCCGATAATGACTAGGAATTTCAAGAAATACTAAAACAGGACAATGACACAGCGAAAAACAACTCTGCCGATAATGACTAGGAATTTCAAGAAATACTAAAACTCGACATTTGACCGTATATTTTTATTCAGCCCCCCCGGTAGGCCTATCCTGCCGGGGATTTTTTTTGCTCAACAAGTTGCACAGAATGATGCATTTTTCATTTGACAAAAGTTTTGAAAATTCATATATCTATTTCAAATGACAAAGGATTTGACAACAGGAAGCCCTATGCGGCTGATTTTAGGATTTTCGGTTCCAGTTTTCTTTGGATATTTGTTCCAGCAGTTCTACAATCTGGCGGACACAGTGATTGTAGGCAAATTCCTTGGAGTTTCCGCGCTAGCTTCGGTGGGCTCTACGGGAGCTGTCTGCTTTCTGATTATCGGGGGCTGCATGGGAATCTGCAACGGCTTTGCTATTCCGGTCTCGCAGAAATTCGGGGCAAAGGACTATGATTCCATGCGCAAATTTATTGCAGGCGGGGTCAAGCTGACCGCTGTAATTGCTGTTCTTGTTACGACTGTTACAGTTGTTTTCTGCAAGCCTCTTCTTGTTCTTATGAAAACTCCTGCTGACATCTTTGACGGCTCTTACGGCTATCTTGTTATAATTCTTGCCGGAATTCCTGCTTCCCTCGCTTATAATCTGCTTGCGGCTGTAATTCGTTCCCTTGGAGACAGCAAGACTCCTCTTATTTTCCTTGTTGTTTCTTCCGTGCTGAATATCGCCTTGGACTTGTTTTTTATCCTTGCGCTGAATTCCGGAGTGGAAGGAGCCGCCCTTGCGACTGTTATTTCCCAGGCGGTTTCAAGTGTTGCCTGCATGTTTTATATTCTTAAAAACTACCCGATTCTTCATCTTTCCAAGGAAGACTGGAAGATAAACGGCCATCATGTGTATGTTCTGCTTTCCATGGGGCTTCCTATGGGATTGCAGTATTCTATTACCGCGATTGGAAGCGTTGTTCTTCAGACTGCCGTAAACAGCCTTGGTTCTGTCGCGGTCGCTTCTGTTGCTGCGGCAAGCAAGATTGCGATGTTCTTCTGCTGTCCGTTTGATGCCATGGGAACAACTATGGCGACTTATGGCGGACAGAATACCGGCGCGCACAAATTTTCTCGTCTTAACCCCGGAATATTCAGCTGCTCGTTTCTGGGGCTTGTCTATGCGCTTTTTGCCTTGGGCATTATGCTTGTTTTCGGGCGGACTCTTGGACTTCTGTTCATTGATTCAGGACAGGAGGAAATCCTTGGAAATATCTACAAATTCCTTGTGATTAACAGCGCGTTCTATTTTCCGCTTGCGCTTGTGAATATTGTGCGCTTTATGATTCAGGGAATGGGATTCAGCCAGCTTGCGGTTTTCGCGGGGATTTTTGAGCTTGCCGGGCGAGGCGTGTTCGGTCTTGTTTTTGTGCCTGTGTTCGGCTACACTGCCGCCTGCTTTGCTTCTCCTGCCGCATGGATTCTTGCAGACAGTTTTCTTATTCCTGCCTACTTTATCTGCAAAAAGCGGCTTGAGCGTTAGTTTTTCTAGGGGATTGCCGGAACACACCCGGCAATGATAATTTTACCTAAGAATGCGGCAAATTCCTGAGGAATATTTAATATTCTTGCAATTTTATGCATTTTCTTCTGGAATATGTATAAATATTGAGTAATACTGTATATTCTTCTGGAATATTGAATTTTCCTGTGGAATATACAATATTCTTGAAGTTTTTGCATAAAAATTGAAGAATAAAAGATATTCTTGACGAATATGCAATATTCCAGAGTTTTTATTCATTTTCTTGCATAAAATTCTTTTTTTTCTGCATAAAATCACCTTTTCATTTCGTTTTTCCTTTCATTCTTGGGTATTTTAGTGTGTCATTATCGGGCTTGACCCGATGATCCGTGAAAAAAATACAACAGATTGCCCAATCGAGTCGGGCAATGACAGGTAGCAAGGTATGTCAATGACAAGTAGCAAAAAACTGCGATGCTGCTTTCTTAAAAATACCTAAACTCAAGCCTAAAAAAGCCGATGAATAATTGAGAGTGCCGTTTGCGGCTTTTCAGTTAGAAAAAAGAGGTTTTTCCTATGAGATTCAAGAGGCTGGCTCTGCTGTTCATCGTGGCTTGCTCGGTTTTCTGCGCCAATGCAGTTTCTGTTGCTTTTCAGATTGTCCAGCACGGGGATTCGGAAATTAGAAGTTCTTCCTACGTTATTGAGGAAGGCTTGTTCGACTTTTTCTTTGGAAAGGGAATCATAATTTCAAATTCACCCGCCATTGCTTCTGACAGCGTGGAAAATGACGCTTCTTTTTTTGAAAAGTCCAGACAGGAGGCTTGGGAAGGCGGCGTTGATTATTTTGTGGAGCTTACAGCAGATTTCAGCTCTTCATCTTCAACAAATCCTGACGCTGATCTTCTTGCGAATCTTTCAAGCCTTTCTTATAAGGTTCTTAATGTTGGCTCTGGAGCGGTTCTTGGGAGCGGAAAAAAAGTTCCTCCTGCTTCAAGCCAATTTAAGGACAAGCGCAAGGGACTTTCTGATTTTGCTTTTGGAATAGCAGACGATATATATAAAATCATCCGTAGGTAGGGGACGTATGAAAAAGTTTTTATCTGGAATTTTATTTTTGTTGATTTCCGTTTTTATTTTTGCCGACTCAAGCGCTTCGGTTGAAGGCGTGATTGAAGTTGCTGGCAAGGATGAGCTTCCGGCCGGATATTTTGGAAAGGCTGCAGGCTATCTTCCTGGGGACAGCGTTTCGATTACAAATCCGAACACTGGAATCACTTTGCAGATTCTGAACCTTGGCACTTTGGACGCTTCCGGCGGAATTGCCATTCTTATTTCGGAAGAGTCTGCAAAAAGCCTTGGAATAGAGCGGAATTCAGGCGTAAAGGTAAAGCTTGCCCCTCGTTCAGGATATTTTGACGAGACAGTTTCAGGAAGCGCGGTTCTTGATGAAAAAACTTTGCCAGTTGAAAAAGAAGAAGTTGCGGAAGCTCCGTCCGAGCCTGCTGTTCAATCTGAGCCGGAAGCCGCCCCTCAGTCTGCTGAAAATGTGGCTGCTGTTACTGCGGAAACTTCTGCTCCTGTTGCTGTTGCAGGCGTTCCTTTGATTGCGGACACGGAAGACAGCGGCGAAGAAGAAAATGTGGAGGTTGCGGCTGTAGAAGATGAAAGCGAAGTTCCTGCAGATGAAGACAACCCGGCTGATGAGGCTGAAACTCCGGCAGAAGAAAATATTTCCGAAGATGATTTTTCAGATGAGGAAAAGCTTGCTGTTGAACCAGTTGAAGAAGAAACTGCTGCGGATGAAGAGCCTTCTGTTGAGTCAGTTGAAGAAGAAACAGAGCCTGTGGTCGTTGAAGCTCCTGCTCCAATTGAAGAATGCGAAGTTCCAGAATCGGATGAAGCTGCTGCTGAAATTTCAGAAGAGCCTTATGAAGACTACGAAAGCGTGGAAGACGGATTCCTTGAGTCAAAAGAAGCTGTTGAGCAGCCGTCTCCTGCAGAAGAAAGCGAAGAGGAGGCTGTAGCAGTTGAAGAGCCTGCTCCAATCGAAGAGGAGGCTGTTGATTCACCGGAAGAAGAAAATGCTGAGCTTGTTGTTGTGGAAGAACCGCAAGCAGAAGACGAGCCAGAAACTCCTGCCGAAGATGAAATAGAAGAGGAGGCTGTAACAGTTGAAGAGCCATCTCCGATTGAAGAAGATTCCACTGTTGAAGAAAACCAGATGGAAGAAGTTTCTGAGCCAGAGGAAGTTGTTGCAGAGCCTGCTGTAGAGCCGGAAGCCCAAGCAGAACCAGAGGCTCAGTCTAGCGAAGAAAGCGAAAGCAGCGATTATGCTCCGATTATTCTTGTTCCTTCTGAGCCTGAATCTCCAGAGCCTTCTGCGCCTGCTTCTGTGGAAGATGAGCCGATTGAAATTGTTCCAGTTGAATCTGTTCCAGAGGAAAAAGCCGCAGAGCCAGAACCTTTGCAGACTGAATATCCTGTAAATATTCAGGATCACGTGGTTCCTTCTGAAAGCGCCCTTGCAAGCAACTGCTACTATATTCAGATTGCAACAATGGGAAACATTAAGAATATTGAGAATCTTCTTGTTAAGTATTCAAAATATCCGGTTTCGCTTATTCCTGCTGGAAAAAATTACCGTGTTCTTGTCGGACCTCTTTCTGTAGACGAATACGGTGCGGTTCTTGCAAAGTTCAAGGATGCAGGATTCAAAGACGCGTTTGTCAGAAAAAGATAATTCATTTTGAAAGTAAATAAAGGCGGAAGTCCCGTTTGTGGATTTTCCGCTTTTTTTATTTTAAATGAAAAAAAATTTGCTTTATATAAAAAGGTGATATATAATAAAGTCAACTCGTGTTGATAACCTGTATAAAAATTGGAGGCTTTATGAAAATTTTTAGAAAATGCATTGGAGCGGCTATTGCTTGCGTTTCAGTTCTTTCACTTGCGGCCTGCGGAATTTCTACAAAAGCCCGCGGTTCAGCAAATATAACAGTTCTTCCTGTTGAAAATCTTGCTGATGATTTTGTAATGGGAGTTGATGTTTCGTCCATGGTTTCTGTAGAAGATGCCGGAGGCGTTTTTTATGATGCGAACGGAAAAAAAGCGGATTTGCTTGAGCTTCTAAAAATGGGTGGCGCAAACTGTGTTAGAATCCGTGTGTGGAACGATCCTTTTGATGCAAACGGAAACGGCTACGGCGGCGGAAACAACGACATTGAAACTGCTGCAAAAATCGGAAAAAGAGCCACAGATGCAGGTCTTGGCGTTTTGATTGATTTCCATTACTCGGATTTCTGGGCTGATCCAAACAAGCAGTCAGTCCCAAAAGCCTGGAAAAACATGACATTCGATGAAAAAGAAGCCGCATTGTCAAAATATACAACTGAAAGTTTGGAAAAACTTAAAGCTGCCGGCGTAAAAGTTACGATGGTTCAGGTTGGAAACGAAATCAACAATGGAATGTGCGGCGAAATGTACGATGACAAAGTTTTGGCTTTGGTCGGTGCTGGCTGCAAGGCTGTAAGAAATTTCGACAAAAACATTCAGATTGTTGTTCATTACACAGATCCGCTTTCTGAAGGATATTTGGAAAAAAGGGCAGGGCTGCTTGAAAAAT
This sequence comes from Spirochaetales bacterium, assembly GCA_030540405.1. Lineage (GTDB taxonomy): Bacteria > Spirochaetota > Spirochaetia > Treponematales > Treponemataceae > Treponema_D. Next base: position 32,320 of record JAUNWH010000017.1, on the reverse strand, counting down.
TCAATGTTGACTACGACATTTTTGCAACTTCATATTATCCTTTCTGGCACGGCGAAGCTGGAAAGCTTGCTGTCACTCTGAAAAAACTTTCAAATATTTACAATAAAAAAGTCATGGTCGCAGAAACTTCATATCCGTTTACAAATGATGACGGCGACGGATTCGGAAACGTTGTGTCTGGAATGTCCTCGGAACAGGAATTTGACTATCCGTTCTCTGTTGAAGGTCAGGCTGTTGCGGTTCGGGACGTAATTGCGGCTGTTGCTTCTGTAAAAAAAGGAGTTGGCGTGTTCTATTGGGAGCCGGCTTGGATTCCTGTCCGCCATTATAAGCCAGAAGCTCCCGATGCTCAGTCTGTTCTTGAAGGAAATTTCCGGGCATGGGAAAAATACGGCTGCGGCTGGGCTTCTTCTTATGCTGCTGAATATGACAAGGAAGTTCGCTCTGCAAGAAACGGCGGCACTTGGGACAATCAGGCTTTCTTTGACTTTGACGGAAAGTGCCTTGATTCAATCAATGTATTTAAATATGCGCGCATAGGTTCAAAAGGCAAGCTGAATGTAATCCGCGTGGAAAATCCTCGTGTTGAATTTGCCTACGGAAAACAGGAATCGTTGCCAAAAACTGTAAAAGTTGTTTACAATGACGGTTCTGTAAAAGACGAACCTGTTGAATGGGACGCGGCTGCCTCAAAAACTGTAACAGAAAAGCCTGACTTTGGCGAGTATAAAATTCCTGGAAAACTCAAAAAAGGCGGAAAGGCTGAATGCACTGTAAATGTTACCGCAAGCAATTTCCTTGTAAACGGAAGCTTTGAAAGCGGCGATCTTACTGGCTGGACTGTTGAAAATCCTTTTGGAAAAGGAACTCCAAAAATTGACAAGAACAACCAGAATGCAAAAGAAGGCGTCTGCTACTTTACCGCATGGGAAAAAGACAACTTTGAGTTCACAGTCTCTCAGACTGTAAAAGAATTTTCTGCTGGAAAATACAAGTGCTTTGCACATTTTGAAGGAACAGGAATAAAAAATCCTAGCGGAACAGTTTTCAAGGCTGTTGTTCAGAAAAAAGACGGAAGCAAAACTGAATTCACTTGCGATGTTACAATTCCAAACACTTGGAAAAAATTCTACAAGGCAGAGCTTCCTATAATTGAACTTGACGATTCAACGGAGTCAATAACTGTCGGCGCGCTTATAAAAGCAGAATTTGACGCTGCGTCAGGTGCAAACGGAGCTTGGATTGTAATGGACGACGTTAACTTGCTCCTTGTTGAATAATAAAAAAAGCCTTGCTATAATCAGACCATGCTTGGATTTATTACACTTTTGATTTGCCTTGGAGAGGTTGTTTTTCCTACATTTATGCTTTGCCTTGTTTATCCTTTCAGCAGGAAAGCAGCCCTCTTTTGGTCTGATTACATAACTTGCCGGTGCGCAAGAGTTGTGTTTGCAATTTTAAAATTGTATAGAAAATTTCAGTTTCTTGGCGACAAGGAGAATTTGAAGCTGCTTCCAGAGCAGTTTGTTGTGATTTCCAACCACCAAAGCCTTTTTGACATTGTTGTTTATTTAAAATACTTCGGCGGAAAAAAAGCGCGCTTTGTTGCAAAAGACACCCTTGGCTCTGTTCCTATGGTTGGAAAAATGCTGAAAACTCAGGGACACTGCATGATTCCGCGCCATGGAAGTCCTTCTGTCGCAATGTCTTCTATAGACAGCTTTGCTTCCCGTGTGCTGCAAAAAAAACAAATTCCTGTAATTTTCCCGGAAGGAACAAGAACCCGCGACGGAAATGTAGGGCAGTTTTATGCGGCTGGATTCAGGCGGCTTGTTGAAAGCACAAAGCTTCCTGTTGCGGTTTGTGCTCTTGACGGCGGCTGGCAGATTTCAAGGCTTAATTCTCTGTTTCGGAATCTTCATAAAGGCTCGTACCGCGTAAAAGTTCTAAAAGTTTATCCTTTCCCTGAAACAAAGGAAGAAGAAAAGCTGATTCTTGAAGAATCCCGGGAACTTATAAAAAATCAGCTTGAAGAGTGGAGAAAGCTTCCAGTTGCATCTTCAGTTGTGTAATTTTGAGTTTTTTCAGTGGTTTTATGCTGAAAATTTGGATATTTGTAGTTTTATTTTGCTTAGAATTGCTGTTCTGTTCTTGACATACAAATGCTAAATTGTGTATATTTCTAGAACATATAAAGAAATCTGTGGTTGCTTCTGAGGTTCGTCCATTCTGAATCGCCGCTGTTTCTTTCAAATAAAAATAAGCTTTCGATTTTTATGGAAAGCTGCAAATCTACTATGGAGGAAGACGATGGCCGGAGCCAGTAAGAACTCTCGTACAACTGTTGCAACACAGAAATTTATTTGCCCAGATTGCGGCGGTGAAATTGTAATGAAGACTTTTTTTGAGAACGGAAAACTCAAGAATCTTGCAGAATGCCAGAAATGCAAACGCATTGAGCGCAGACCTAAAGATTTTAAATAAAAATCAAAGCCGTAAACGGTATTTTCATAGGAATTTATTCGGAGGTATCCTGTGTCAGTAAAGAAAACATCTGCAGAAAAAAGACACGCACAGAGCGAAGTTCGCAGAATGCGCAACAAGGCAGTTAAGTCTAGAGTACATACAAGCTTGAAGAAATACATGGAAGCTATCCTTAAAAAGGATCAGCCTCTTGCTCAGGAAAAACTCAAGGTTGTTCATTCAGAACTTGACAATGCATACCGCAAGGGTGTAATAAAGCTCAATGCTTGCGCACGCAAAAAGAGCCGCATGGCTGTTCTTTACAATGTAACTTTTGCAGCTGCAAAATAAACTTTAAAGGATGTTGTTAAAAACAGCATCCTTTTGTTTGTGGTGTTGGAATGTCTTCAAAAAAAGTTACAAAAAACGATTTGCTGGAAGCTGTTTATCAAAATACAAAATACGAAAAGCTTGCAGTTCAGACCATCATGGAAAATCTTTTTGATCAAATGAAAGAAGTTCTAAAAGATGGTAACACAATTGAATTGCGTGGCTTTGGAACATTTGAGGCGCGGCTTCGCAAAGGAAGGCAAAATGCCCGCAATCCAAAAACAGGACAGCAGCTTTCTGTTGCTCCTCATTATGTTATTGCTTTCCGTTCTGGTCAGGAATTAAAAAAAGCTTTATGGGATTTGCCCGTTAGCGAAGTTTCCAATGAGCAGAATTAAAATCTTTTCCATTTTTAAGATTCAAGAGGTGTGCTGATGTCAGGATTTTCCGCTGGAAATTTAACAGTATTCGGACAGGAAACTGAATTTGACGGTGTGCTGGAATTTTCTGACAATCTTGTTATTACTGGCAAATTTCATGGAACAATAAACGCTTCTGGCAATCTTGAAATTGAAAAAACTGCGGTTTGCGATGTTGACAAAATGAGCGCGAATTCAATTGTTGTTTCAGGAAAAATAACAGGAGATATAGAGGCAAAAGACCGTATAGAGCTTTGCGATGGAAGCAAAGTCCATGGAGATTTAAAAGCGGCAAGGCTTCGTATTTCTGACGAAGTGGAATTTGAAGGAAAAATTTCCATGATTGATGAAATCCCTGCTTCTGATATTTTTTCTGTTGCTTCGGAAGAATATAAAAATTCTCTTATTATGCAGTCAAATGAAGCTAGGTAATTTCAAAGTCAAAGTTAATTTTTATTGACAAAAATGCAATAGTAAGATTAAAATAAAACTGTTTTATTAGTAATTTTATTTCTTTTATTTTTCCGAAAAATTATCAAAAATGCCCTTGTTCTGGGTTTTTTATAGAATATGCTGGAGTTTTTTCTGGCTTTTTTGAAATTGAAAATCATAAAAATTATTGCAGTTCTTGCATATAAAAACGGCATACCCCGCCTTTTGGGATGCCTATTTTGGAGTAATCTATGGCACTTATAAAACGCCGTAATTCAGATGATGCAGCGGAAACTCAGACAGAAGAAACCGCAATCCAGTTGGAAGGAAATGAAAATCCTGAATCTACAGAATCAGACGAGGCAAAAAATCCTCCTAAAGTAAGACGGCGGCGAATTGTAAAAAAATCAGCTGAATCGGAAAAAGAAGAGACTGAAAATACAGAGCAGGCTTCTTCCGAACCGCAGGAAAATGATTCTGTGGCTTGTGAATCTTCTTCTGAACCTCACCAAATGCAATCTCACCATGAATCTTCAGAGACAAATTCTGATTCATCACATGAAGAGCATTATGTGCCTCGCCAGCGTTATGATAATAATAGAAGGTGGAATAACAACAACCGTTATGGAAACCGCCGCTACAACAATAACCGTTACAACAATACCAATTATGAAAAAAATCTTCAGGCTAGGCTAGAAGCTGTTCAGGCTGCCCAAAAAATTGAAAATCCAGAAGAATACGAGTCAAAACCACGTCTTTTGATAAACGACCTTACAAAAAAGAGTATGCCGGAACTTAGAGAGCTTGGCGTTCAGTACGGAATTTCTGCTGATGAAATGGCTCCTATGAAAAAGCAGGATTTGATTTTTTCAATTTTACGTGCGCATACGGAACATGGCGGAATTATTTTTGCTTCCGGCGCTTTGGAAATTCTTCCTGACGGCTATGGCTTTCTTAGAAGTCCGCAGAACTCTTATCTTCCTGGTCCTGATGATATTTATATTTCTCCAAGCCAAATCCGCTTGTTCAACTTGAAAACTGGCGACACAATTTACGGGCAGACAAGAAGTCCAAAGGAAGGCGAAAAATTTTTTGCGCTTTTACGCATTGAAACTGTGAATTTTGAAGATCCTTACGTTGCGCAGACTCGTGTTCCGTTTGAAAACCTTACGCCGCTTTATCCTAATGAAAAACTTCGGCTTGAAACTGTTTCAACGGAACTTAGCACCCGCATTGTAGACCTTTTTGTTCCGATTGGAAAAGGCCAGCGTCTTTTGATTGTTGCTCCTCCAAAGGCAGGAAAAACAACATTGATGCAGAAAATTGCAAACGCAATAACTGTAAATAATCCGGAAGTTTACTTGATTGTGCTTCTTATTGATGAACGTCCAGAAGAAGTTACAGAAATGGAGCGTTCTATTCATGCGGAAGTTATTTCTTCAACTTTTGATGAGCAGGCGACTCGCCATGTTCAGGTTGCTGAAATGGTTTTGGAAAAAGCAAAGCGTCTTGTTGAGCATAAGCGTGATGTTGTTATTTTCCTTGATTCTATAACTCGTCTTGCGCGTGCATACAACCAGACAGTTCCGACTTCTGGAAAAGTTCTTTCCGGCGGTGTTGATTCAAATGCCCTTCATAAGCCAAAGAGATTTTTTGGTGCGGCTAGAAATGTGGAAGAGGGAGGTTCTCTTACAATAATTTCAACTTCTCTTATTGAAACAGGAAGCCGCATGGATGAAGTTATTTTTGAAGAATTCAAGGGAACTGGCAACAGTGAAATTGACCTTGACAGAAAACTTGCAGAGCGCAGATTGTTCCCGGCAATCAATATTAAAAAATCCGGCACAAGAAAAGAGGAGCTTTTGCTTTCTGAAGCTGAACTTCAGCGTATGTGGATTCTTCGCAAAGTTCTTAATCCTATGGATGATGCCGATATGCTTGAGCTTATCCGTGATAAAATGCGGAAGACAAAGGACAACGAAGCGTTCCTTGCATCGATGAATCCTGGCGGTTTGTCTGAAGAATAAAAAAAAGCACGGTTTTATAAAGATATTTATGTGCATTTTGGCACTTCCTTTATAAAATCCCGTGCAATATAAAGTGGGGCTGTCCAATGACAGCCTTCTTTTTTTTAAATCACTGTTCCGTCTGGAATAACCGCGCCTTTTCTGATAACGATGATTCCGTCTGAACTATAGAACAGGCCGTGATCTCCGTCTTCATAAGTTTTTCCATTGATGTTTATGCAGCAGTTGTTTCCAATGTGGGCGTTCTTATCAATGATTGCTTTGTTTATTTTGCAGTTCTTTCCGATTCCAAGATCTGGAATCTTTTTCTTTTTGTTTTCTGCTTTGTCTTCTTCGCTTTCATAGAAGTCAGCACCCATCATTACAACGCCATTCAAGTCGCAGCCTTCGTTGATTATTGAGCGGATTCCTATTACAGATTTTTGCACGCGTGAATATTCGATTACGCATCCTTCGCTTGCAAGTGTCGCAGTCATGTTTGCGTTGTTGATTTTGCTTGGCGGAAGATTGCGCATCTGTGTGTAAATCGGCTTGTCTTCTTCGTAAAGGTTGAAGTTTGGGACGGGATTTGTAAGATCCAATGTGGCTTCATAGAATGAGCGGATTGTTCCGATGTCTTCCCAGTAGTCATTGAAAATGTAGCTGTTTACCTGCTTTGACTTTATTGCCATTGGAATAATTTCTTTTCCAAAGTCTGTCTTGTCATTGCTTAAAAGCTCTTCCATTGTTGAAGCGTTGAAAATGTAAATTCCCATTGAAGCAAGATATTCAAGGCTTGCAGGAAGATCGCCCCTTGATTTTTCTGGAATTTTCCAGGCGTCAATGTTCATGTCCGCGGCTGGCTTTTCCATGAAGGCTGTAATGCGGTTTGTGTCATCAACCTGCATGATTCCGAATCCAGAAGCATCACGGCGGTTTACGGCTTTTGCTGCGATTGTGATTTCTGCGCCGCTTTCAATGTGCTTGTTCATAAAATCCTTGAGATTCATTTTGTAAAGCTGGTCGCCGGAAAGAATTATGTAATGTGTTGGACGCTGAACTCTAAAATGGCCGAAGTTTTTGCGTACTGCATCTGCTGTTCCTTCATACCATCCAGAATGCTCAAGAGTCTGCTCGGCTGCAAGAATTTCTACAAATCCGTCTGAAAAGCGGTCGAAATTATAGGAATTGTTTATGTGAAGGTGAAGAGACGCAGAGTTGAACTGTGTCAAAAGGTAAATCTTTTTGTAGCCAGAGTTGATGCAGTTTGAAATAGGAATATCAACAATTCTATATTTTCCGCCGAAAGGAACCGCTGGTTTGGATCTTTCTTTTGTAAGAGGGTAGAGTCTTGTTCCTTTTCCTCCGCCCAAGATGATTGCAAGAACTCTAGGTTCTTCTGTGTTTTTCAAAGCCATATTATTAAATTCCTCCGCTTAGTAAAACTTGAGATTCACACCCAAATTTTTTTTGAAATATTCTTTCAATATTATAAAACACTTTCTGAATTTTGCAACAAAATATCTTGATTTTATTATACGAAACTTCTAAAAAATATTTTTTTTATCAATTTTCTGAAAAAAATCTAAACAGACTGCTTTTCTTTCATTCCAAGGAATTCCTTGAAAAGTTTTTCCTGCATTGGCTTGGCGTAGTAGAATCCCTGGGCAATGTCGCAGCCGCTTGTCTTTAGCATTTCGCACTGGTCTTTTGTTTCGACTCCTTCTGCAACAGTTGTTATGTTGAGTTTTTTTGCCATTTCAATTACAGAAGTTATGATAATTCTTTCCTTTTGATTTTTGTTTTCTTCTTGGGACGAAAGAAATTCCTTGTCCAGCTTTATTACGTCAGCCGGCATATTCTTTAGAAGGTTCAGCGAAGAATATCCTGCGCCAAAATCATCTACGGAAACAGAAAAGCCCGCTTTTTTTATTTCGTTCATAACTTTTATAAGACGATTCGGATTGTCTATCATAATTCTTTCTGTGAGCTCGACTTCTATTTTGTTGTCACCTATATCGTAGCCGTGGGAAATTTGCTTTAGCTCGCTTATTAAATTCGGGTTGTAAAGATTGTAGCGGCTTAAATTGAATGAAATCGTAAGCGGCTGCATTTTGCTTTCTGGAGTTTTGTTCCATTCTTCAAGGAAAAGGCAGACTTTGTTCAGCACAAATTTGTCTATTTTTTCTATAAAACCGTTGTCTTCAAAAAGCGGGATGAATTTTGCAGGCGAAAGAAAACCTTTGCGCGGATTGTTCCATCTTATAAGAGCTTCAGCGCCGATTACAGTTTCATCCTCAAACTTGAACTTTGGCTGGTAAAAAACTTCAAATTCCTTGTTCTCAAAAGCTTCTTCCATAGAAAGCGTAATTTCTCTGTTCCAACTGTAGGAATCTTTAAGCTCGCTTGTGTATTCTATAACTCTATGCGTTGCAAAATGGTTTTTATAGAGTTTTTGAGCTAGATTCGCCTTGCTTATCATGGATTCTATGTCATCCAGCGGATTTTCTATACGGTAAATGCTTGCGCTAAATGTAAACTGATATTTTGGAGGAAGATATTTTTTTACAATATTGTCTACGTTTGTCATGTTATAGACGCGCTCTTCTATGTCCCAGAAAAATTCCATGTTTTTTATAAGGAAAACAAAATTGTCTGCATAAAATCTGCACACAAATTCATTTTTTCCGCATTGAGAGGCAAAGTGCTTTCCAAGAAGCTTTAAAATTTCATTTCCGCAGAGAATTCCGTAAGTGTCGTTTATGATTCTAAAGTTGTCTGCATTTAGCGAAAGAATCATGTATTCGTTTGGAAGCGCGCTTTTTAGAAGTTTTTTTGCATCGAATTCAAACTGGCTGTATGCGGGAAGCCCTGTTATGTTGTCGTGTTCAATCATGTAGCTTTTTTTATGCAGAATCAGCAAAAGAAGAGCTATTACGAAGCAAATCAGCGTAGCAAAAAAAATTAAAATCATTGCGGCAAAACGTGGACTGTACATTTTTATAATCTCGTAAAAAGTTTAAGTAGAATGAATAAAGTATAAACTGCAATCCTTCAAAAAACAAGAAAAATTTTGTTCAAAATGAATGATGTTTTGGACAAACTGATTTTCCTTAACTTTTTTATTCGGATTCCGATAAACTAATTGAGGTTATGTTATGATTAGAGGCTGGTATATCGGAGCAAGCGGAATGAACGCTCAGCAGAACAGGCTGGACACAATTTCGAACAATCTTGCGAATGTAGACACGACAGGCTTTAAAAAAGAAATTCCTGTAAACAAGGAATTCAGCGAGCTTTTGCTTAGAAGAACTGCGGCAGACGGCGTGTACAAAACACCGTTCGGTTCTGCGGATGCGGCTCCTGTAATCGGGTCAATCGGGCTTGGCGTTGAAACAAACGAGCTTTACACAGATTTTACTCAAGGCTCTTTTAAATCAACAGATACTAAAACAGACATGGCTTTGGGCGGAGAAGGATTTTTTGCAGTTCAGACTCCGGCAGGCGAACGGTACACACGCAACGGAAATTTTCACCTTGGAAAAGAAGGAATTCTTTTGACAAAAGAAGGTTATCCTGTTCTTGGTGAAAACGGAGCGATTCATGTTCCTAATGACAAGTTTTTTGTTAATCAGGACGGAATGATTTATACAAATGAAGACAATGAGCTTGTGGACAGAATAAAAGTTGTCCGCTTTGAAAATGAGCGTTTCTTAAAAAAGCAAGGCTCTTCGCTTTGGAATTCAAATGAAATTTCAGGAGATGCGTACATTGCGGAAGGAGATGAGCGTCCGCGGCTTTTGCAAGGATATACAGAAGCAAGCAATGTGAATGTTGTAAACGAAATGGTTCAGATGATAGAAGTAAACCGGGCTTATGAAGCGAACCAGAAATCAGTTCAGACAGAAGACAGCATGATGGACACGCTTTGGTCTAAAGTTGTTACTGTAAACCGCTAATAAGAGGGAATAGAAGATGGTAAGAAGTTTATGGAACGCCGCTACAGGAATGAACGGCCAGCAGATGAATATAGACACAATCTCAAACAACCTTTCTAATGTAAATACAACCGGATTCAAGCAGCACCGCGCTGAATTTGAAGATCTTCTTTATCAGAATGTAAAGCTTGCAGGAACTCCGGCTACAGAAGATACTGTAACTCCTGTTGGACATCAGATGGGAAGCGGTGTTAAAGTTGGAGCAACTCAGCGCATTATGACACAAGGCTCTTTGCAGGCGACTGGAGTTGACACAGATGTTGCGGTTGTAGGCGACGGATTTTTTAGAGTTCAGCAGTACGACGGAAGCTGGGCATACACAAGAGACGGTTCATTCAAAGTTGATTCAACTGGTCAGCTTGTAACGGCAAACGGACTTCGCGTAATGCCAGAAATAATCATGCCGGAAGGATTTCAGCTTGAAACTCTTTCTATTTCTGACGGCGGAAGAGTAAATGTAAAAGTAAACGGCGAGCTTGAGCCTGTTGAAGTCGGCCAGCTTGAACTTTACAGATTTCCAAATGCAGTCGGACTTGAAAATACAGGCGACAACCTTTACAAAGTTACAAACGCTTCTGGAGAGCCAATCGCCGGACGTCCTGGAATTGACGGAATGGGAATTACAAAGCATAAGTTCCTTGAAATGAGCAACGTTTCTGTTGTAAATGAAATGGTTCAGATGATTGTTGCCCAGCGCGCTTATGAGTTCAACTCAAAGGCAATTCAGACTAGCGACAATATGCTTCAGACTGCCGCCGGACTTAAACGCTAAAAATTGAATAGCTAGATAATAGAAAGCCCTTGTCATTTATACAAATTTCATGACAGGGGCTTTTTTAAATTTTCTACTGTTTAAAAACAATCAGTCTGAAATAATAATTTTCGTTATTTTTTGGAAAATTTTTCAATATCTTTTAGACAAGCTTCTTCCCATTCAGTGTCTTTATAAGCCTTGCTGACTTGCTGTAATCCTGAAACAATAAGCTGGTTATAGTTCTTTCCCCATTTTTCAGTAAGATTGTTTTGGTCGAATATCTGGGTTGCTTTTCCATTTTGAGCGTTGTACATAATTTCTCGTCCAGTATACATTCCAAAGCAATAAAGTCCAGATTCTTCTGGAATCTTGATTACAAAATACTGCATATCTTCGGTGAAATTTTGATCCCAAACGCGGTCAAAGTTGTAGCTTATGTTCTGGTATGCCTGCCCCCATTTTCCTTCTGCCCTTATACTGTCCAGCCAGCGGCGTGCAGGATTATAGGAGTACTCTGTAAACGTTCCGTTGCCGCAGTCTATGCGTGTCCGCTGTCCGTACTGGTCGTAGAGGATGTTTGCCACATAGTTGAATTCATGCCCCCCAGTGTTCGCCCTTTACGCTTACAACCTGTCCGCCCCTGTCGTAGCCGTAGGTTACCTTCTCGCCGTCGGGGTAGGCTATCCATTGCATTCTTCCCAAGTAGTCAGAGCGGTATTCCATGACGGCGGTCTCTGTAGGATTGCTGCCGTTCAAATGCGTTGCGAGCGTCCGGGTTTCCTTTGTTACTTCGCCGAGCCTGCCGTACTCGTACTCAAGTGAGCCGGAAGCGTCGGTTACGGAAAGGATTTTTCCTGCCGCGCCATGCGTGTCATCCGCGCCGCCGTAGGTGTAGACTGTGTCCTCGGTGTCAGGATAGTCTATTCGGATAAGGCGGTTGAGTCCGTCGTACTCGTAGACTATCTGCCTGTTTTTTTCTCTGAGGACGCTGCTGCTCTCGCGCACGAGGTTTGAGCACCCGTCGTAGAAGAATTCCTGCCTGCCGGAATCGAGGCTTTCAAGGGCGGTGCGGCGTCCGAGCAGGTCGTACTCGGCTATGACCGGGTTTCCCTTCGCGTCAAAGGCTTTGAGCATCTCGCCCATCTTATTGTAGCGGTATGAGGCTTGCGTTAGCAGCTTTCCGATCTTATCATTTTTTGCCACGCGGACAATATTTCCCCTGCTGTCGGTTTCCTGTATTGAAACATTTCCGAGCGGGTCTGCCGTTTCCGCTACAAGGCGATTTTCTTCTATATAAAAAGCGTTTGACTGCACAGAGCCGTCTGGCAAAACTGTCTTAATCCGCCTGTCCTTCTCGTCGTACTCATAGGAGGTGAATAAGCCAGTCATTTCTGGCGTTGATTTCAGCAATTCCTCCATGCCGCCCTGTATGAATTCCGTCATGCCTTCCTTTGCGGCTCTGCCTTTTGCGTCGTACTCGTAGCGGAGCGTGTTTTTTGAATAATTTTTTGTTTTTTTTAATCTCCGGGAAATCCGCCAGCTGTAGCTGGCGGTCTGGCGAAGTTTGACAGTTCCGGGAATGTAAATAAAAGAGAAGGGACATATAATCGCAGTGTGAACCGCTCAAAGCAACACACTGGAGAAAAATATGCCCGACTACGGAAGTCTAAACCATACGACATGGGATTGCAGGTAGTGGGATATATAAAAGGAAAAAACGCGGTTTATGTGGCGAGAAAACATGAGGGAAGGGAAAAATATTTCAGCGGTCAGCATATATGGGCGCGGGGATATTTTGTGTCAACAGTCGGAATGAATGAGGAAGTGATACGGAAGTATATACGGAATCAGGAATCTGAGGACAGGAAAACGGATCAGGATTTGGGACTGTTCCCGGAACTGGGATAGAAACTAACCGCTTTGAGCGGTTCACATTTCAAGCCACCACCTTTGGTGGTGGTAGATGACTATTTTTGCGGTTTGATGCCTTGGAATGAGTGGCGGTCTATTGCGCCTGTTCACAGACATGTCTATTTCTTTGCTGGAAAGAGATAAGTCCTGTTCCGCCTTGCTATGTTTTCTATGGCTCATGGAGATGCTATGATTGGACTAAAGCCAGCATCTGTCTATAAAAATCTTGTAAAATACTGACCCCAAAATGCCGAAAATAAAAATAGCCCAAACTTCGAGTTTTGATAAGAACAGTAATTTAAGTGTCATTCCCGTGCTACGACACGGGAATCTGTTGGAAAATTTCAATAGATTATCGTGTCAAGCCCGATAATGACATTAAATTATAAAACTCGAAATTAAGGTTAAATAAGGTGGAATCATGGCGGTAAACGGAATTTCTGGAACTGGAATAACAGGCACTTTGTCTAATGGAAGCAATGCAATCGACTCTGCTGTTCTTCAGAATGAGGCAAAAAAATTTTCTTCGCTCGTAAAGGAAATGCAAAATAAAACTGCCTTGGGAATTTCTGAAGGAGCATCGTTATCTGGTGTCTCTTCAAGCCAGATTGCCAAAAATCATCGCCTGAACGGAGATTACACTCAGGGATTCTACGGAGCGTTCACCTCTGATTCTGACAAGTCAGCACGCCCGCAAGGATTCGCCGCAAATTCAAAAACTTCAAGCGGAAAAACTCCCGTAATTGACAAAACTTCAGAGCTTTATGCGCAGTCCATGGAAATGGAAAATTACATGGTAAAAATGATGCTTTCGTCAATGCGCAATACGATTCAAAAAACAAGTCTTGCCGGAAAAGACAACGAGTATGCCCGCAAAATGTACGACGACATGATGTATGACAATATGGCGGAATCGATTACCAAGAACGCTTCTTTGGGACTTGCGGATCAGATTTACATTGAGCTTTCCGGCCAAAGATAATTTTCTTTCTGAATCTTGTCATTCCTGAGCCAAGACACAGGAATCTGCTGAAAACTTTCAACGGATTATCGGGTCAAGCCCGATAATGACCAGGAATTTCAAGAAATCCTAAAACCCGGCATTTGACCTAAAAGTCAGTATTCAGTCTTTTAAATTTTTCTCTAAACAAAATTTTTTATATTCCGAAAATCAAATAGAAACTTTCTTTTTGAAGGAAAAAACTTATGGCGGAAGAAAAAGAGATTGAATTAATCAGTGTGCTTAATGAGCAGGAACGCATTCTTGATTCTATGCTTATGGAGCAGAATAAAATTCACGAGTGCGTTGTAAAGCGCAGCTGGGCAGGTCTTGAAGAATATGTCCTGAATATAAATGAGCTTGGCAGTGAATTTTCCAAAGTTGACAAGTTCCGTGAAAAAATCGCATCTGTTTCAGAGAATATTTATTTTCATCCTGAAGTAAAAGATGTTTTTCTCCGCGTAAAGACAAAGCTTTCAAGAAGCAAAGTTGAAAATGATGCTCTTGCAAAATATGTGAGCGCAACAAAGAAATTTATTTCAGAAGTCATGGATCAGTGCGCATCTCAGCAGAGAAACGAAATTTATTCTCCGAACGGCACAATGAGAAAAAATTATGCGCAGAGCATTGTTGTAAACAGAAGCATTTAAGAGGAGCGTGGAATTATGGCGAATTCTTTTGCAGGAATAGAAATTGGAAAAAGAAGCCTTATGGCTCATTCAACTCAGATTCAGACTGCCGGCCACAATATTTCAAATGCGGATACTGAAGGTTATTCTAGGCAGCGTGTGATTGTAAAATCCTTTGAGCCGATTTACCGCCCGGACTTGGAGCGCGCGATGGTTCCAGGCCAGATAGGACAAGGCTGCGATGTTGAAAGCATAAACAGAATAAAGGACGAGCTTTTGGAAAGCCGCATTGTTGACCAGAAGAATGTTGAGTCTTACTGGGAAACTCGCGACAAATATTATTCAATGATTGAATCTGTTTACAATGAGCCTAACGATGTTTCTGTAAGAACAAACATGGACAAGTTCTGGCAGGGATGGCAGGAGCTTTCTACTTATCCTGAAAGCGATGCGGCTCGTCTTGCTGTTGTTGTGCGTGGACAGACTTTGACAAATTCAATTCAGCAGCAGTACAAGAGCTTGCGTGGAATTGGAGATCAGATAAACGGCGATATTGAAGCGGTTGTAAAGCAGGTGAATGATCTTTCGCGCCAGATTGCTTCTGTCAACGGTGAAATTGTAAGGAGCAAAGGCCTTGGAGACAATCCGAATGATCTTATGGATCGCCGTGATTTGCTCGTTGAAAAACTTTCGTCTCTCATTAATGTTACTGTTACTCAAAAAGATCCTGATGAATTTATGGTTCACACGGACGGACAGATTATTGTCCAGGGAAGCCTTGCGCGCCAAATCGAAACCGTCGGTCAGCTTGACAATAATGGCTACGGAAAACTTATGTGGTCTGATACAAAGCTTGATGCGGAGTTTCACGGCGGAACACTCGGAGCTTTGGTGGAGCTTCGCGACAAGGACATCCGCGGAGAAATTCAGTCTTTGAACACGATGGCTCTTAACTTTGCGGACTTGGTAAATGACGTTCACAGAAATGCTATTGGAAAAAACAATGTAACAGGCTTGGACTTTTTTGTTCAGCATGATTTTGTAGAAAATGTAAACGGAAACTATGACAGAAATGGCGACGGTGTAGAAGACACTTCTTATATTTTCCGCATGACAGGAACAAATGCGCTTAAGCCTCAGGAGCAGATTGGTCTTTCTGGAACAATGACAATTAACGGCGCAAGCGGAAATATTGATGTCGCTTATTTTTCAACAGACACAGTTGAAGATGTTATAAACAGAATTAACGATTCCAATGGAGAAGTAAAAGCTTATCTTGATAGGAACAGTTGTCTTGTTTTAAAGGCGACTTCTTCTAGCGGAATGGAAAATCCTGACTTTGTTATTCGCCACGTTGAAGATTCTGGAATGTTCCTTACGGGGTATTCTGGAATTTTACAGGGAAGCGGTGCGGACAATGCTTATGACTTTAACCGTGCGAATGCGGTTGATGTTCTTGCTGGAGCGCAGTTCGCGGTTTCTCCAGTTTTGAATCCGTCTGCATACATCGAAGTAAACGGACTTATTCAGAATGATGTTTCAAGTGTTGCAGCCGCATTTAAAAATTCCCAGGGATTCGCAGAGCCTAGTGATGGAAGAGCCGCAGTGGAAATGGCTGCAATCAGAAATACAAAAATAATGATTGGAAGCCAGCGCACATTTGATGATTACTTTGCTGATACTATAACCAACGTTGGGTTAAAAGGAGAGCAGGCGCAAAATCAGCTTGCGACTCAAAATAAAATAATGGGCGACCTAAGAGATTTACGCGACAGTATTTCTGGAGTTAACATTGATGAAGAACTTGCTGATATAATAAAGTTTCAGCATGGATATAATGTCGCCGCAAAATTTATTTCGGTGCAGGATGAACTTCTTGATACGTTGATTAATCGTCTTGGAGTTTAAGTTATTTTAAAAGCGAGGTAGAATATGCATAGAATCAGCTCACAGTTTAATAATACAGATACCCAGTATCAACTTAGAAAACAAGAAGTGAACCAGGCGATAAAGAACCGTCAGATTGGAACTCAAAGTAGGATTGGAAGTCTTCGTGATGATCCGATTGCGGCTGGACATCTTGTGCGCTATCAGTCTTACTTGGGACGTGTAAATCAGTTTGAAAAAAATGCCCAGACTCTTGCAGACCAGATGAATGTTAGGGAAGGCTATATAAATCAGAATCTGCAGATTATGCATCGTGTCAGAGAACTTGCTATTACCGGTGCAAACGGAACTTACACCGGCGAAGATTTAAAGAACATGGCAGTTGAAGTCAACGAGCTTTTAAAGGAATTGATTCAAAATGCGAACGCTGTAGGTCCAGATGGAAATACTCTTTTTGCTGGAACAAGAACAAAAGGCGCGGCATTTGATGTTGTAATGGGAAATATTCCAGGCTCTGATGAAGCTCTTATTGAAAAAGTAAATTACAAGGGAAACAACGGAATTAATAAAATCGAAGTTGATGAAAACGCTTATCTTCAGATTGACAACAGCGGAACAAAAACATTCTGGGCAGAGCCTCAGCATCTTATAGGTCAAAGAGATTTGACTTCTTGGCAGGCATTGGAAGATTCAGTTATAAGCATTGACGGCGCGGACATTGCTATAAAATCCGGCGACAATGTTTATGCTGTTGCCGCAAAAATAAACAACTCTGGAATTGCAGTAAAGGCTTCGATAGATCCTGTTTCGCAGGGACTGTCGCTTTCTACTACAGACTCTCATCAGGTTTGGATGGAAGATAAAACAGGCAGCGCATTGGCAGACATGGGAATGATTGAAGATTCAAGTCAGTTTCCGCCTTACAATGTGAACACTTCTGCTGTAAAAGTTTCCGGCGGATCTTTGTTTGACGCTGTTATTGCTCTTCGCGATTCTATGCTCAAGGGAGACCAGGAGTCAATTGGAAGCCGTGTGATTGGAACTCTTGATTACGGAATCAATAATCTTACAACTCGCCTTGCAAAATCAGGAAGCGACTATGAGCGTGCAATGAATAACGTTGAGCGTTCAAAGACAAACAATGTGAATGTTACTCAGCTTGTGAGCAGGGAAGGCGATATTGATTTGACAGAAGCCATTACAGATTTAAAGATGATGGAATATGTCAATCAAGCTACAATGAGCAATGCGGGAAAAATGTATTCAAGCACACTGCTCAATTATATGCGCTAGGATTTTAGTATTTAAAAATATTCATAGGGATTTTTTATGCTGGTAGAAACAAAAACTAAAGGCTGTGTTGAAATTTCCAACGATAGGTTAATTTCTATACCTTCCGGGCTTTTTGGCTTTGAAGAATATACGGATTTTGCTCTTGTGGACAGTGAGTATGAACCGCTTATGTGGCTTCAGTCGCTGCAGGAAAAAAATCTTGCGTTTCTTTTGATAGATCCGTTTTTAATTACAGATGACTATGAAGCAGAAATAGATGACAGCGAGCTTTTAAAAATCGGCATAAAAGATCCTGCTGATGTAATGGTTCTTACGATTGTAACTGTTCCTGATGATGGCAGCGCGGTAACTGCAAATTTTCAGGGACCGCTTATAATCAACAAAAAAAATCATCAGTGCATGCAGGCTATTCTTGACGGCTCAAAGTACACAACAAAGCACAATATTCTTGAAGCGTTAAAGCGAAAGGAGGCAAAGTAATGCTTATCCTTTCAAGAAAAATAGATCAAAAAATCCGCATTGGAGATGACATCGTAATTACGCTGATAGATGTAAAAGGCGACCAAGTGAAAATCGGCGTGGAAGCTCCTAGCAATGTAAAAGTTTACCGCCAAGAAGTTTTTGAAGCGATCCAGTCAGAAAACAAAGCGGCTGCTTCACAGATTTCAATGGAACGCCTCGGAAAACTTTTTGGCTGATTGTTTTACTAGAAAATATTAGTTTTTGTTTTTTGATTCGAGGACTATTTCAGCTTCGCTTTTTCTTACATACAGCGGACCGTCATAGTCTTTTAAAGGTTCTTTCTTTTCTGCAATCATTTTTTCTGCAATTTCAAAAAGACTTTCGCAGCAGTCGTTTTCCGGGCAAAAGCAGTGAAGGGAATATAGCGGTGTTATTTCGTTTGTCCGCTCGACAAATGTTTTTGCTCCAGGTCCGCAAACAAGAACAGAGCTTTCCGCGTCAATCTGCTTTAAGATTTCTTCAATTTCTGAATCTTCTTCGTTTCTGATTTTTTCACCGCGGATATAAAATGAATAGAAAAACTCGTCTTCTTTTGCTTCTATTACAGGAAGAACAGTTTCAATAGCTTTTCTATAAGGCCATGCATAAGCTTCCAAAGATGGAATTCCATAAAGCGGAACATTGTTTGAAAGCGTGATTGCCTTGAGCGCGCTAAGTCCAAGCCTAAGCCCTGTGAAGCTTCCAGGTCCAAGCGTAACTGTCGTGTAGTCAAGGTCTTTTGCAGAAAGTCCGGCTTCTTTCATTACATAGTCAATTGCAGGAAGAAGTTTTTCTGATTGCTTCATTCCAACATCAAGTGTAAGTTTTATTGTGTTGTTTTCATTTTTCGCAGCTACAGAAAGTTTTGTAACTGCGCAGTCTATTGCAAGAGCTTTCATTTTATTCCTCGTTCCAGTCGATTTTTCCGTTGTTCCAGTTTTCAATTTTTATTTGGCGGCTTCCGTCTTCCTGCGGTGTGATTTCAACCATGATAGATTTTTTTGGAAGCTCTTTTTTTACTTTTTCGCTCCATTCAATTATGCAGACTCCGTTTCCGTAGAGCATGTCTTCAACGCCCAAGTTTACAAAGTCTTCTTCGCCTTCAAGCCTGTAAACGTCCATGTGGTACAACGGCATTTTTTCGCCTTCGTATTCGCTTATAAGGCAAAATGTGGGGCTTGTTATGTTGTCTTTGACTCCAAGGGATTTTGCGATTCCTTTTGTTATTGTTGTTTTTCCTGCTGCGAGTGTTCCTGTCATTGCAAGAATGTCGCCTGGCTTTAAAAGCGCGCCGATTTTTTCTCCCAGTGAAATTGTTTCAGTTGAAGATTTTGTGTGGAAAATCATTTTTTTACCTGCTATTAGACTTGCGGAAGAGAGCCTTCCTGCGCCATTTTATCAATAAGAGCCTTGATTGCTTTTGTTATAGGAATAACTGGATAGTCAAGCTTAGCCGGAAGCGGATCAAGATCAACAGTTCTTATTCCCAGAGGATTTGTTTCTACAGTGAAGCTTATTGGTATTGAAATAATTGAAGACAAGACTTCTACTTTTGCAACAGCCTTGTAGTGATGAATGTAGTAAATGTATCCGTCTTCTTTTTGTATTGAATTTATTTCTAAAACTTTCATATTGTAATTAAATTCCAAGCTCAAAAATAGTCATAAATCGCCGCATAAATATCATTTCTTGCAGCTATATTAATATCGGTAAATTTAATGTACAGCACAAATGTTTTTTCGTCTACGGATTTTTTTGTCTTTACAATAAGACCTTGCGCCTGATGCTCAATAAGCCCCGGCAGCTTAAAGTAAAGCTGAATGTACTGATTCTTTGAAATTGGAAGCCCGCATGAAATTTTGCATCCGCCCGCAGAAATATCAATGAATGTTCCCGTGTACTTTTTTTGCTGAACTTCAAATTTTGTTTTTCGCCCGGCTTTGATTTCTTTTACTGCGGAAAAAAGGCATTCAATGTTTGTTCCCTGCCGCTTTGTCATTCGCTTTTGTATTACTTTGAGCGTTGAAGAGTGCGTTATAAGAAGCAGCTCTTTTCCGTTTGGAATATCTTCGTAGCGCGCCGCCATTACAACGCATTGGTAAAGCATTCCTGTGGCAGAAGAAAAATTTATCATAAACCTTGAAAGAGGCTTGGGCTTGCAATTTTTTAGTTCCGCGGAAACTTCTATATAAAAACCTTCTGGCGTGTTCTTTTGAACTGTTGCGTCATGTGGAATACGATTTTCATCTAAAACTCTTATTTGCTGTCCGGGTCTTAAATATTTTGTAGAAGTTATGGAATGTTTTCTGTCGTAAAGCTTTTCAAGCTTGTATCTTAACGAAAACAAAACTGAAATTTTTTCTTCGTTCCGCGGATTCTGCGCATTCATTATTTGGAATTCGGATTTAAAAAGATTTTGCATTTCATTTTCTGAACGGTAAGAAAACTGAATGTTGCGCGCATGATGTGTTTTGCAGATGCTCCATAGCATTTTTTTTTCTGTGCTGTCAAGATTTGCTTCGTGCGCAATTTTTCTTACATCTGAAAATTTTGTTTCCCGGTTTTTATTTGCTTCAATCCATTTTTTTGTTTTTGTGAATGATTTGTATTTTAAATATAAAAAATACAAAACCGAAAGAACTACAGCTATAACAATAAAAAATGCGACAAAAGAATATACGAATCCGCCTGAAGCAAGACGTGCTTCAATAGGTGAGCCTGTGTCCATAAGATTTACTTTTTGAGGCCGTCCTCTATAGCCTTTGCAATAAGCTCAAGACGCGGCGCAATTTCGTATTCGCACAAGTCTCCTGAAGTTACAGTGTCTTTTGTTTCAAGCGACTGCTCAAAGTCTGCTGCAATCGGCGCGAACTCTTCAAAAAATTCTGTAACGCTTTTTCCATCTATTGCAATGCTTGAATAAACTTCCGGGAACAATGCGCTTAAAGCTGCTGTATGGCAAAAATCGTCAATTGCTTCTGCAAGCTCCGCTATTACAGTGTTTGCCTCTTTGTCCTTTCCGCCTTGAAGCGCAACCGGAACTTCTGGAAGCTTTTTTGCAAGCGAAGAAAATTTGTCTTTTGATTTTCCAAGGGAATCGATTACGTCCTGCTTGCTTAAAACTGTAAGCTCGATTTTTGTGTTTTCTTCAAGCGGAGTTTTTGAAGCCTCGTCAAAATCATCTGCGAGAACTTTTTTTCCGTTGAGAAAAATACCGATTGTTGTGGCTTCGCTTTTTTCAGCTTCTTTTTCAAATGACTTTAAAACTTCGCCTACAGTTTTTTCATCTTCAAGCGTAATGTCTATTTTTTCACCGTTTACAAAAAGTTCCATGATTTTCTCCTATCTGTTTCTGCCGTTATTTTGGTTTGAAAAATTCTGCATTGTGGACTGCTGGCTTTCAAGGCTGTTTAGAGTGCCTTCCATATTTGCATATTTCCGTCTTAAATCAGCTTCTTTTCTGTCAAGCTGTGTCTGAAGCCGAGTGATTTTTGAATTTGAGTTTTTTATCTGCGTTTCAAGTGAATTTGTTTTTGATGAAATTATTCCGCCTGACTGAACCCAGGAAGTAAGCTGCCTGTCAATCTTGTATCCGATTCCATCATCAATAATCAAGTCTCCGTCGGAATCGTAGCCAAATAAATTTTTTATCTGATTCAAGTTTGACTTTAAGCTTTCATCAAGTTTTTTTTCATCAACTTCAAGGTAGCCGCGCATCTGCGAAGGACTGTAGCCTCTTGCGCCTCCGCTCGCATTTGTAGAAACTCCAATCTGCGAAAGCATTGTAACGGATGCGTCATCAGAAAATCTGTAGTTTGAAGAAACAATCTGCTGCAAAGATGATTTTCCGTTTGTAAGAGAAAAATCCCCTTGGAACATTCCAAGCCGCTCGTATGCTTTGTCCTGCTCATCAGAAGAAAGGTAGTCAAGCTCGGAAACAATTTCAGGCTTGTTAATAGAAAGAATATTCATTTCCGCAACCGCCTGATTGTATTTGCCTACAAAAGTTATAATCGCGTCCTTTGCGGATTCTGTGTCCGGCTCAATTTTTATGTTCGCGGGCTTTTCTGTTTTTTCATGGACGTGAAGGGTTACATTTGGAACAATGTCGTCAATGTCGTTCGTCGGGCGGCTGATTGTGATTCCTTCGTATTTTAGCTTTGCGTCCTGTGCAGTTGAAATTGCGTTTCTTGGCTCAAATCCAAGCGATTTTTTTTCATCAAAGCAGAGCGGGGCGGTCATTGAAATTTCTTTGCCTGTGTTTGAATTTCTTACAACAATCGACTGCGCATTTGGAAAGTCTGAAATGCTCACGGAAACTTTTGTTTTTCCGCTTGAATCTTTTGAAAAATATTTTGCGTCTACAGGCTGCTCGTTTCCGTCTGAATCCTTTATAAAAAATACCTGGCTGCTTGAAATTTCAACTGGCTGCGATTTTTGCTCCTGCTGTTCTTGCGCCGGCGGAAGAGTAGAGTCGCTTGGGTTGTTGAATACGCTGATTCCTTCATAAGTAACGCTCAAGGGAGTCGGAAGCTCAAGGCTTTCTTTTGGGAGCTGGACAGTTTCTTCTGTTATGTCTTGCACTTTTTTTTCAGTGAATGAGAATTCTATTTTTCCAGAGCTGCTTTTTCTTATTGAAGACGGAAGGTCAAGCTCAAATCCGCCTCTTGGTTCTATTGTAATGTCGTTTCCGCTTGCCTTTACTTTGCTTTTTGAAATTGCTGGAATCTTTTCCTGCTGAATTTCATCTTTTGTTTCCGGCGTTTTTGCAGAAAGTGAAGAATATTTTAAAGTCGTGGTTTCCGCTTTTGCAGAAGAAATCATGCCAGTTTTTTTTGCAAAGTCAAGAGCCTGATTTTCAAATACAAGACGGTTTTCAGCTCCTGTCTTTAAGCTTTCAATTAAAAGTGATTTTTTATTTGAACTTACACCAATCAGGCTTGCTTTTATTGTATCGTTTCCGCGGCGGTTCAAGGCTGTAACAAAGTCGTTTATTTTTCCGCCTTTCCAGTTAAAATCTATTTTTTTTTCTCCGACGGAATAAGTATATTTTCCCGGAACTACCTGCATATCGCTGTCTATTTCGTCGCTTAAAAATCTGTCTGATGCGGCAGGCTGAAGAACTTCTATTTTAAATGAGCCGAATTCCGCTTCTCGTCCAGCATCAGCAGTTACCGCATATTCTTCCGAAGATGAAGAAATTCTATTGCTGAATGGATTTTCAAAAGAGTAGAGGCTTTTTACGCTGTCGCGCAGAGAAGACATTTTCTGGTTGACTCCACGCCAGGCATCTTGCTGTTTTTTATACGTCTCAAGATTGGACTCCTCACGCTTTAAAGGAATCCGCTCGACTTCCATTAAGGATTCAACGAGATCATTTGTTTTGTATTTGTCGCTTACGCCTGGTATGTTCAGTCCGTCTGCCATTAAATCATTTCATCAAAAAGTACACCGATGGCATGTTTCATTCTTGCCTGAATTCTCTGTATATCTTTTGACGGTATTTCCCGGATAATTTCGTTTGTTGATGCGTCTACAACAGTTACAACAACTCTGTTAAGCTCGTCATTTACATTGAAATGCAGTTTATGTCCTGTAACAATGTCTGAAAGCCGCTGAAGCTCCTGCACTGACGCTTCCAAATCTGCCTGGCTAGCCTCAAAATTTTGAAGCACTTCCGAAGCTGAGTTTGGCAAAGTTCCTTTTACAGAAACTTTTGCTTCTCCTTTTTGCGGAGAGAAAGCGCTGTAGACTTGCTGGCCATCCATTGCCATTGTCTGACCATTCATACTGATTGTATTCATGGACATTTCCTCCTGAAAAATAAAAAGAAGAGAGGGGAAGGGGGCGCACCCCTCCTCGCTCTTACGTGCTTGCTGTCTAAAAGAAGACATCCAGATTTCTCTTATTCAGAAAACACGGTTACAGCTTACGCCGTTATTCTAATACTACTGAAGCAAAGCCAATACATTCTGTGACTGGCTGTTTGCCTGAGCAAGCATTGCTGTTCCTGACTGTGCAAGAATAGAATTCTTTGTGTACTCAACCATTGCAGAAGCCATGTCAGTGTCGCGGATTACTGATTCTGCGCTCTGCATATTTTCTGCTGCAACAGCGATACCGTCAGAAGCCATTTCAAAGCGGTTCTGGTATGCGCCAAGGTCTGCTCTCTGGCGTGAAACTGATTTAAGAGCTGCATCAATTGCTCCGATAGCCATATTAGCTGTGTCTGGAGTAGAAATGCTTATCTGTTCGTCAGTACCCTGAGATCCTTTAAGACCAAGAGCCTGTGCTGTCATTGTTCCAATGAAAGCTGTTACTCTCTGGTCCATGTTAGCGCCAACCTGGAATGTCATTACATTGTTTGTTACAGAATTTTCTGCAAAACGTCCTGTAAGAAGGTTCATTCCATTGAACTGTGCCTGTGAAGCAATGCGATCTACTTCTGCTACAAGCTGAGAAACTTCAACCTGAATCTGCATGCGGTCTTCGTCGCTGTAGATTCCATTTGCAGACTGAACAGAAAGCTCACGGATTCTCTGAAGAATGTCTGTAGTTTCCTGCAAGTATCCTTCTGTTGCCTGAATGAAAGAAACTCCGTTCTGAATGTTTCTGTTAGCCTGGTTGAGTCCGCGGATCTGGCTGCGCATCTTTTCAGATACTGCAAGTCCTGAAGCGTCGTCTCCAGCGCGGTTGATTTTTTCGCCTGAGCTGAGTTTTTCAATGTTGCCCATCAACTGGGAATTAGTAACTCCCAATGTGCGGTTTGCAAACATTGAGCTCATGTTGTGATTAATGACCATAATAATGTCCTCCATGAATCGTACATAATGCATCATGCAAAATGCCCGTCTGTAAAGGCTTTCCGCTGGTTTTTGCGCCCCCGGCGGAAGTTTTAGACCTTTTACAGCAGGAACCGTTGCTTTTATTTCCCTTGTAAAAAATTTAAGCAACCGTCTATGCTGTTACAGACAATCATGGAAAACAGAATTTTCAAAGATCAGCTTCTAAAACGAAGCAAAGCCGTGTCTAAAAGCACAGCTGGTTTTGCGGGAAAGACTTAAAAAGAAAGCAAAGTTGAAGCGTAAATCAAACCTGCAAACGGCAAAGAGCATAGAAAATTCCATGCTCTTTGTATTCAGTATATCACACTATTGGAGCAAAGACAAGACGCTTTGTGACTGGCTGTTAGCCTGAGCGAGCATTGCAATTCCAGACTGTGACAATACCTGGTTCTTGGTGAATTCTACCATCGCAGAAGCCATGTCTGTGTCGCGGATTCTTGATTCAGATGCCTGTGTATTTTCAGCGGCAATATCAAGGCCCTTTACAGCATAGTCAAGGCGGTTTTGGTATGCGCCAAGATCTGCTCTCTGCTTGTTGATGATTTTAAGAGCTTCATCAAGAGTTCCGATTGCGCGGTTGGCATCACTTGGAGCCGCAATTGTCATAACTTCTTCAGTTCCAATTTCTCTCATTCCAAGAGCAGCAGCTGTCATAGTTCCAATGAAAACAGACATACGCTGATCCATGTTTGCGCCGATGTGGAGCCACATAGAAGCTGTAGGAGTGTTTTCTCCAGTAGCCTGTGCAAATCTTCCTGTGAGCATATTCATACCGTTGAACTGCGCCTGGGAAGCGATGCGGTCTACTTCTGCTACGAGCTGGCTTACTTCAACCTGAATCTGCATTCTGTCTTCATCTGAATAAATTCCGTTTGAAGCCTGAACTGCAAGTTCGCGGATGCGCTGAATGATGTCTGTAGTTTCCTGCAAATATCCTTCAGTTGTCTGAATGAAGCTGATTCCGTTTGCTGCGTTTCTTGAAGCCTGGTTCAATCCGCGGATCTGAGATCTCATTTTTTCAGAAACTGCGAGTCCTGAAGCGTCGTCTCCAGCGCGGTTGATTTTCTGGCCAGAAGAAAGTTTCTCCATGTCCTTTGTGAGTGAACCCTGAGTTACTCCTAAAGAACGGTTTGAAAACATTGCGGACATGTTGTGGTTGATGACCATATTTTTCCTCCATGGAATATAAAGACCAAATCCTTTCGGTCTAAAACTGTAAAAGACTACATCTGCATTACAAGGCTACATCTGCAATCTTTTACATTGAATAGCCTGACTGATGTCTTCTACGAAGTTGAACAGCCATGGTTTTTCAGTATAATTATCGGCATAACGGAGGCTTAACTTTAGCGTTTTTTTTAACTTTTTATGATTTTTTTTAGGATTTCCGCAGAATTTTTGTAAGTGTATTTTTCAAGAATATGTTCAGGGGATTCTGTTTCTTCAATTAAAAGCTCGTTTAAATTGCAGTCCGTGTTGTCCCATTCAATATAATGGGCGGAATTTCCGTATATTTCAGGAAGACTTGCCGACTTTGAGACTATTATCTTTGCCTTGCAGGAAAGGGCTTCAAGCGGCGGAATTCCAAATCCTTCATAATAAGAGGGAAAAACAAACGCCTTGCAGTTTTCCATCAGCGATTTTACTTGTCCGTCTGTTACATAGCCTAAAAGTGTTACATTCGGAAGGCTCTGCAGGTCTTCAAGCTCCTTTGGAACAAGCCCTGATATTGCCTTTCCAGAAACTGCAAACTTTTCATCTGGATTTTTTTTTGCGTAAGATGCAATCCATTTGAGGTTTTTGCGCTTTGAAAGGCTTCCGAGTGTAAAGTAAAAGCCGCCTTTTTCAATCTGCGGAAACTTTTCAAATATGGAATTGTCCGCTTTTATTGACTTAAAGTGATCCCAGCCGTTTGGAACAATTTCTATTCTCTCTGGCGAAACTTTGTATGCCTTTAGAATTCGCTCTTTGCTGAACTGCGAAACTGTTATGATTTTTTTTGCGTTTTTTACGATATTCCAGTAGCTTAGGCGGCAGTAAAGCCTTATGAGCTTGTCCTTGAACGTTTTAAAGTCCTGTGGAAAATCCTTTGCGTAAATGTCATGTATAAAAGAAAATCCGCAGTTTTTTCCAAGCGGGGCAGTATTTGAAAAGTTAAGCCCTGTTGCCTTCATCTTTTTGCAGGCCAAAGAAAAGGTTCCCATGTCCCACAGCGGAAAGCTCTTGATGCTTTTTTTTGCCATGATGATTTTAATATTTTTGTATTCTGGAACTGACTTTGCGTTTGCAGGAGCATAGAGCGCGATGTTGTCTTCTTTTGAAACAATTAAGTCCAGATGCCTGCAAGTTTCCCAGGCGAATCTTTCAATTCCTGTGAGGTTTCTGCAAAGAAAGTTTCCGTTTATTAAAATCATCTTTAAGCCTTAGTCGCGCGAATACAAATCTCTTGTGTAGACTTTTTCTTTTACGTCTGCAAGCTCTGGAGACATTCTGTTTGAAATAATTATATCGCAGTTTTTCTTGAATTCCTCAAGATTTTTGATTACTTTTGAGCCGAAAAATTCTTCTTCCTTATAAGAAGGCTCGTAAACAACTACAGGAATTCCCTTTGCCTTTATGCGCTTCATAATTCCCTGAATTGAACTTTGGCGGAAATTGTCGCTGTTTGCTTTCATTGTAAGGCGGAAAACTCCCACAACTTTTGGTTTTTTTGCGATAATCTGCTCTGCGATAAAGTCCTTGCGTGTTGAATTTGAATCTACAATCGCATGGATTAAATTCTGCGGAACATCCTTGTAGTTTGCAAGAAGCTGCTTTGTGTCTTTTGGAAGACAGTAGCCGCCATAGCCGAACGAAGGATTGTTGTAGAAATCTCCGATTCTTGGATCTAGGCAGATTCCTTCTATAATAGACTTCGTGTTCAGTCCGCGTACTTCCGCATAAGTGTCCAGCTCGTTGAAATATGCGACTCTCAAGGCAAGATATGTGTTTGCAAAAAGCTTGATTGCCTCTGCTTCTGTACAGTTTGGAAAAAGAATCTTGATGTCTTCTTTGATTGCGCCTTCTTTTAGCAATGAAGCGAACTGCTCGGCTTTTTCTTTTAGTTCCGGCTGTTCTTTTGGAAAACTTACAACGATTCTTGACGGATAAAGGTTGTCATAAAGAGCGTGTCCTTCGCGTAAAAATTCCGGGGAAAAGAGAAGGTTTTTTATTCCCATTTCCGCGCGGATTTTTTCAGTGTACCCGACTGGAATTGTGGACTTTATTACAACTGTTGCTTCTGGATTTATTTCTTTTACAAGTTTTAGAACCGCTTCAACAGAAGAAGTGTCAAAGTAGTTTTTTTCCGGGTCGTAGTTTGTTGGAGTTGAAATAATGATAAAGTCAGCGTCCTTGTAGGCAAGTTTTGCATCTGTTGTGGCTGTAAGATTGAGTTTTTTGTTTGCAAGGTATTCTTCAATTTCCTTGTCTATAATTGGAGATTTTTTGCTGTTTATTAAGTCAACTTTAGCCTGAATTATATCTGTTGCGAAAACTTCATTGTGCTGTGAAAGCAAAATTGCGTTTGAAAGTCCTACGTATCCTGTTCCTGCTACTGCTATTTTCATTCTTTCCCCCAAATAAAGCAAGATTTCAGATTTTTTGTTTTACTGTCATTATCGGGCTTGATCCGATAATCTATGAAAAGTTGCATTGGATCGCCGTGTCAAGCATGGCGATGACAGTTTATAAAAAATAGAAATCCAAGTTAAATAGACAAAAAAAAAGACCTTAGAAAAACTAAGGTCCGAAAGCGGCAGAAGGGAGTCGAACCCTCGTCTCCAGCTTGGAAGGCTGGGGTAATAAGCCGTTATACGACTGCCGCATTGCTTATGCTTGATATATTATAGTTTATGAAAAAAAATGTCAACAGGAAAACATTAAATTTTGCAATATTTTTTAAGAATATTTTGAATTATATTTTGCCACACGGAGCTGTTTTTTTTATGTTCAAGTCAATAACAAAAAATTAGTCATTGTATTGCTTGAAACAAATTTTTGATTTAATAAAATATATTCCATGTTGAACGAAAACAAATTGACGGCTGCGAATGACTTTACGTCCGGCCCGATTCTTTCAAAGATGCTGCGCTTTATGATTCCCATTCTTGGCGCGCTGATTCTTCAGGCTGCTTATGGCGCAGTGGATATTATGGTTGTGGGAAGATTCGGAACTACGGAAGGAATTTCCGGTGTTTCCACAGGCTCAAATATAATGAACCTTTTTACATTTGTTCTTGCAGGCTTTGCAACTTCTGTTACAGTTCTTATCGCAAAATATCTGGGCGAAAAAAATCCTGAAAAAATCAGCCGTGTTATTGGAGGCTCTATAGTTTTCTTTTTGTGCGCAGGAATTATTTTTACCGTTTGCCTTGTTGTTTTTGCACGCCCGATCGCGCTTCTTATGCAGGCTCCTTCAGAAGCAATTGATCATACAGTTCAGTATATAAGAATTTGCGGAGCCGGATTTATTTTTATTCTTGCGTACAATTTAATCAGCGCAGTTTTCCGCGGACTGGGAGATTCAAAAAGTCCTCTGCTTTTTGTGGGAATTGCTTGCGCCGTGAATATTGCAGGCGATCTTGTTTTGATTGCAGGATTTAAAATGAATGTTGCCGGAGCTGCCATTGCAACTGTTGCGGCTCAGGCAGTTTCCGTTGTGCTTTCTATAATTATAATCAGAAGAAAAAAACTTGTGCACATAAATAGAAAAGATTTGCGCTTTAACGAGGAACTGCGCGGAATAATAAAGATTGGAATTCCTATTGGATTTCAGGAGCTTTTGACTCAAATATCTTTCATGTGCCTTGTTGCTTTTATAAATCGTCTTGGACTTGAAGCTTCTTCTGGATACGGAGTTGCAAATAAAATTGTTGCGTTTGTAATGCTTGTTCCAAGTTCTCTTATGCAGTCGATGTCCAGTTTTGTTTCGCAGAATGTGGGCGCAAAAAATGAAAGGCGGGCAACGAAGTCCATGCTTACAGGAATGGCGATTGGCGCGCTTATAGGAATTTTTGTTTTCATTCTGATTTTCTTTAAAGGCGATTTTGTGTCTTCTATTTTTACTGACAACGAAAATGTAATCCGCCGTTCATTTGAATATTTGCGCGGCTTTGCAATTGAAGCTGTTGTAACTTCTGTTCTGTTCAGTTTTATCGGCTACTTTAACGGACACGGCGCAACGATGCTTGTTATGATTCAGGGACTTGCGCAGTCTTTTCTTGTTCGCCTTCCGATGTCGTACATAATGTCTGTTCAGCCTGATGCAAGCCTTTCGATGATTGGACTTGCCGCTCCTGCAGCCACAGTTTTTGGAATCGCCTTGAATCTTGCGTTCTTTATTTTTTACCAGAAAAAACTTAATATAAAAGGCGATGAAAACAAATAAAGCTGAATTTTTTTCCATTGCGTTTTTCTTGCTTCTACTGAATACAGTTTTCCTTTATGCGGAAGATGAAGTGCGCCATAATCCCTGGTCGCTCATAATCTACCGCCCCGAAAACAGCTATCAGGTAAATGAAACCCGCTGCTACTTAAAGCTTGAGGATGCCGGCACTGGCGAGGATGTAACTTACACAAAAGCCAAGGCGAATTATTCCTGGATCAGCGAGCCAAAGAAAGGAATTCCTTATGAGCGTTCTTATTATCTTTGCGGCGGAATGGCGATGCATCTTCTCTTAAAGAAGGGAAGATACAAAATCAGTTTTTACACTCCAAAGAAAAAAGTTTTTGGCCAAGGACTTTCAAGAGAGCTTTTAGAAAAGGACTGGAACTCGAATACTTTTTTATACGACACAGAAAATCCTTTAAAAGTAATCTTTGTAAGCCCCACAGCCAATGAAAACGGCTTCTACAACGGCTGCTGGCACATTGACTACAAAGCGCCAAAGTTCTTCAAATTCACCAAGCCTGAGAGAGATTAAGGTAAAATTCTTAAAGATTTGTGCTATTATATTAAGTAACGGAGGAAAAAAATGATGTATCCTTTTATGACATTGCCAGATGAAACAGAAATTGTTCATTCAGAAATGGTTAACGGAAAAGTAAAAGTCTATATGGAAACACCAGATGAAAAGCTTTGTTTTAAACATGCTGCTTGCTATTTGCCAGAGCAAAAATGGGAAGACATATACGGCTATTCAGAAAAGGAAATAGAATATTTGAAAGATATTGTAAAGTCGGAAGCTCATCTTATATTAGAGTTTTCTCAAACTGGAGGCTTGCTGAATGCCTCAAATTTTTAAGTTAGGTTCTTATTGGGTATATTTTTGGACAAATGAAGGCGGAGCCTCTTGAGCCAATTCATGTTCACATTGCAGAAGGAAAGCCTCTTTCAAATGCAACAAAAATCTGGATAACAAAAGACGGAAAATGCTCTCTTGCAAATAACAATTCAAAAATACCGGCAGTAACTTTAAACAAATTCATGCGTGTTATTGAAGTGCGTTCTTTTGAAATTATTTCAAAATGGAAAGAAATCTTTGGAGAAGTAAAGTTTTATTGCTAGATAGAACTTCAGATTTCTATTTTTGCACCGAATGGCAGGAACGAGAGTTTTACAAGTTTAAAGCACTGAAGTCCGAGCGGAATCCCGATGATTGTGCAGCAGAACACAATTCCTGCCGCTAAATATCCAAGCGCAAGTTCAAGACCGCCAAAAACAATCCAAAGAATGTTAAGGATAACAGAGCTTGTTTTTGTTCCAAGCAAAATATTTTTTCCAAACGGAAAGAACGAAACGCAAGACATCTTAAAGCACTGGATTCCTACAGGAATGCCGACAATTGTAACGCACCAAAGCAGCCCGATAAAAAGCCATGCAAGCCCAGAAATAAATCCGTAGAGAATAAACCAAACAATATTTCCAAAGAATCTAAAAAGTCCCATAAGAAGCTCCTTTCTATGCGCAGATTATTTTTCCGTCTGAAATTTTTATCACGTGGTCTGCCATGTTTACAATTTTTGCATCGTGAGTTGAAAAAATAAAGGTGGTCTCAAGCTCCTTGTTCAGGTTTTTCATAAGCTCAAGAATCTGGTCTCCATTTTTGGAGTCAAGGTTTGCGGTCGGCTCATCTGCAAGAATTACCGGGGCTTTTGTAGCCAGCGCGCGCGCAATTGCCACCCTTTGCCTTTGTCCGCCTGAAAGTTCTGAAGGCTTGTGGTTTTTCCATGCTGAAAGTCCGACTGTCTCAATCAGAAAGTCAATCCACTCTTCAAGCTCCTTCTTGTTCATGGTTTCTGTTGCGAACGAAGGTCCGAGCGTAAGCGGAAGCTCCACGTTTTCCCTTACATTTAAAACTGGAATCAAATTGAATGTCTGAAAAATAAATCCGAGGTTTTTTCTTCTAAGAACTGTGAGCTTTTTGTCTAGCGAGGCGGAAAGTTTTGTGTCTTCAGAAAGCTTTGTTTGCGCGTAAATGTCGTTTCCGTTTAAAAGCAGAGTGCCGGAAGTTGGCAGGTCAACAAGCCCGATTATGTTCAGAAGCGTGGACTTTCCAGAGCCGGATGAGCCGGAAATCGCCGCAAATTCGCCTTTCTTTATTGAAAAAGAAGCCTTGTCCACAGCCTTTACAATTACTTTGTCCATCTTGTAGTTTTTGGAAATATCTTTAAGCTCAATCAGATTCATTGCAACAGTATAGCAGACTTAATCATAAAGTTCCACAGGAATTTTTCAATGCTTCTGCGTCTTGCATCAGTGCTTGTGGATGTCTATAGTTAGCCTTTCGATGTTCATATACACTGCTTAAAAAGATATAAAATTAAGTTAATTTAAGTTTGTTTTTAAGTTGAGTTCGTTTTATTTTTAACT
>JAUNWH010000050.1 GCA_030540405.1 Spirochaetales bacterium | reverse complement strand
AGGACACTGTAATCGAGCAGAATTTCCAGAACGTGTTCTACCTTGTGTTCACGCTGCTGGGCCAGTGGTCAACCGTTGAGGAGACATCATCATTCGGCAGGGCGGACTGCGTGCTTTTGAACGGAAACAATGTATTCATCTTTGAGTTCAAGCGGGACAAGAGCGCGGACGAGGCGCTCAGGCAGATTGAGGAGTCCAGATACGCCGAGCCTTACAAGTCAAGCGGAAAGCGGATTGTAAAAATAGGCGCAAGCTTCTCCACAAAGGAACGGAATCTTGCCGAATGGAAGATTGTGGAAGAATAGCTTCTTCTAACGCATTTTTTAGTATATAATAGTTGCAATGAACCTTACACCGCCAGAACAATATAAATTATGCGCGAATTCAGCATGCAAAAAGTCTGAAAACTGTCTTCGGCAGCTTTGCTACAGGCAATTAACAAAAAATGATATTGGCATTTATGTTTTGAATCCGCTTCTTTTTCCAAAAGAAAACGAGGAGTGTTCTTATTTCAAGACAGATAAAAAAATAATGCTTGCCTGGGGAACAAAAAATATTCTTGACGATATTCCTAGCAAAAAAGCCGCGGAAATAAAAAAAGAACTTATGCTAAAATACGGAAGAACAAGATATTACCAGTTCTACAGATGCGAGAAACCGCTTTTCCCGTCCGACCAGCAGCTGTTCGCAAAAGTCTTCCAAAAACACGGAATAGAAGCAGAAGTCAAATACGAAAGATTCACCGAAGACTATGACTGGAGCTATTGAAATTAAAGTTTTATCAAAAGAAACAAACAGTTTTAGTTGGTAAAACAAAGTGTTTTATTGGGAAAAACAGTATGTTTTAGTTAGAAAAACAGCAGAAAAAAAGAAACAAAGATAAAATTATTTTAGCATAGACTATAAAATATTAAGTATTACCTTTTACCCACCCACAGCTTCTTGTTATATCTCACCTTCAAAAAAAAACTCCCATGTCTGTCCAGCAAACACGGGAGGTATCATCGCACTTTTCAAATTTTATGCTGTTGCTTTTGCGCTGCGTACTTTTTTTAGAATCAGCTGGTAGGCAATGAGGGCTGCAAGCAGGCTTACGCCGATGATGTCGGTTTTTGTTTCCGGGATTACGCAGAGAATTCCTGCGACGGCAAAGAGAATTCTTTCAACTGCGTCAAATGCAATTATTGTTGCCTTGCGTTTACCTGAATTGTAGAAAAATCCTGTGTTATTGAATCCGTAGCCTTCAAGCGCAACACTGATTCCGAACATTCCGAGAATTGCGGTTACAATTATCATAACGACAGAAAGAGCGGATGCATTTATCATAAGCATTTTGCTGTTGTAGACAAACATATAAGGAATTATAAATGCGCCTATGGCAAGCTTTGTCGCATTCAGGGCGGTTTTCATTGGCTTGGCTTTTGCTATTGCAGCACCGGCAATTGCGGCAAGTGCGACAGGAGGCGTAACATCGGCAATTATTCCAAAGTAGAATGCGAACATGTGGGCTGCAAGCGGCTCTATTCCAAGGCTTATGATTGCTCCCGCTGTGATTGTGGAAGTAATAAGATAGTTTGCAGTTGTAGGTGCGCCCATTCCAAGAATTATGGAAGCAATCATTGTAAAGACCAAAGTCAGCAAGAGTTTTCCGTGCGCCAGCATGACAAGTCCGTTTCCAAGCCTCAGTCCCAAACCTGTCAGCGTTACAATTCCGATTATGATTCCCGCCATTCCGCAGGCAATCGCTACGCTGATTATGTTTCTTGCGGCAGTGCACATAATTTCAACAATATCTTTTCCGCCGAAAGAAGGCTTGCGTCCATGCGCCAAATCAGAGACAGAAACTCCGAACCCGACCAGGACGCAGGCAATGATTCCCATTAACGCCGCAAAAACCGCAGTCTTTCCTGCGCAGAGAAAATAGATAATCACAACAAGCGGAAGAATCATATAGCCTTTTTTCAGAAGAAGAGGCATAAACCGCGGAAGCTGATCTTTCGGAAGTCCTTTAAGTCCGAGCTTTTTCGCCTCAAGATGGACAGTTATAAAAATTCCCGTAAAGTAAAGAATCGCCGGAACAACCGCCGCCTTTACAATCGTGATGTACGGAAGTCCGAGGCTTTCCGCCATAAGAAACGCTGCGGCTCCCATGATTGGCGGCATTATCTGTCCTCCTGTGGAAGCGGCCGCCTCAACTGCGCCTGCGAATTCGCCCTTGTAGCCGAGCTTTTTCATCATCGGAATTGTGAACGAGCCAGAACCTACAGTGTTTGAAACAGACGAGCCTGAAACAGTTCCCAAAAGCGCGGAAGACAAGACTGCAACTTTGGCAGGTCCGCCGCTCGCTCCTCCTGCAAGCGCATTGCACACGTCAATAAAAAAGTGCCCGATTCCTGTTTTTTCAAGAAGCGCGCCGAACAGAATAAAAAGAAAAATGAATGTAGAGCAGGCGCCGATCGGAGTTCCCATTATTCCTTCCGTGTTGTAAAAAAGATGGCATACGACACGCTGAAGCGAGTAGCCTCTGTGATGCAAAAATCCCGGAAGATATTTTCCCGCGAACGCAAACACGATAAAAGAACCTGCTATAATCATAATCGGAAGCCCCACGATTCTCCGGCAGCTTTCAAAAAGAACAAGAATTCCGACAATTCCGACAGCAACATCCAGCGGCGTGTTGTTTCCGGAGCGTCTTACAAGCGAGTCAAAATTCACGACAATGTAAAGCCAGCAGGCCGCTCCAATCAGTCCAAGGACAATGTCGTACCAGGGAAGCGTGTTCCGAGGACTGTTTTTGGTAGGCGGAAAAAGCAGAAACGCCAGGAGCTGCACAAAAGCCAAGTGGGTCGCGCGTAGAACCTGCGCCGTGATTGCCCCGGACAAAGTCGCGTATAGCTGGAAAATCACAAAAATAACAGAAATAAAAACTGTAATATACTGACGCCAGCATTTGTGCTCACGGTAAGACTGCTCGCGGTCCAGCTCCTTCATCATCCTCTTCATTTCTTCTTCGTTTGAAGTAGGAAGAATCTGCTCGATGTAGTCATTAGAGTTTTTGTTTTTGTCGTTTGCCATTCAAACCTCCTGTAAAAAGTTGATGATAAAATTTTTATTTTATATGGTGAAAAATATAATCTGCAATTGAAACATTTTTTATCTGAAAGACTATGCTTGTCTGCGGCTCAAAAAAATCAGCAAGAAAATAGTCTGTGTATTTTCCGTTTTTGTCTTGAATGGAAACCGCATGGTTCGCCACAATTCCTACAGCCATCACAAGCCTTTCAACAGTCCTGTTTATATTTGAAATCTCGTAGCCCTCGCCAGTTGACTCAAAAACTGCGCCCGGCATTTCCTGCGGCTCCGGGATTCCGGCTCCGTAAGAAACAAAAACTGTTCTGCCGCACACAAGGTTGCGCCCTTTCGCCTTGTAGAAATCTTTTACGCGCCCTTTGTTGACTGAATGTGTGTATGAAATTGCAAATCCGTTCCTGAACCCGTTCATAGAATAAAATCTTTGCGACGTTTTTTTTCTATTGCTGACTGAAAGAACGGGAAATGCAGGGAAAACAAAAATTCCCCCTGCAAAAAGAATTAAAGCAAGAACTGAAAAAAGTCTTTTAGACAAATATTTCCGCCGGATCAGTTCAAGCCAAGCTCGCTGAAATATCTTTTTGCGCCCGGATGAAGCGGAACAGAAACGCCTGTCACAGCTGACTGCGCGGAAACCTCTTTGCCTTTTGCGTGGGCAGTCGCAAGGTCTGAAAGATTTTCAAACAAAGCTTTTGTCATTTCGTAGACGATTTCTTCATCGAGCTTTGCGTTTACTGCAAGTGTCGCCTTGATTGCAAGAGCCTGTGTATCAGAATCTGTTCCTTTGTATGTTCCTCCAGGAACTGTTGTCAGTGTGTAGTATCCGTACTTTTCGCAGATTTTCTTTGCGGCTTCTCCGTCAACAGGAACAAGAGTAAGTCCTGCTGTGAATGCAAGTTCCTGCAATGCCGCGTTTGGAACACCAGCCGTGATAAAGCAGCCGTCCAAAGTTCCGTTCTGAATTCCTTCTGCGGATTCCTTGAATGAAAGGTTGCTCTTCTTGATGTCGTCGAATGTGAGCCCGTAGCCTTCCATAATCTGCTTTGCGTTGAATTCAACTCCGGAACCGGCGTCTCCTACAGAAATGCGCTTTCCCTTGAAATCAGCAACTGATTTTATTCCGCTGTCTTTTGAAACCGCAATCTGAACAACTTCAGGATAAAGAGTTCCGATTGTCATGATATTCTCAAGTTTTTCGCCTTCAAAAAGATCTGTTCCGTTGTAAGCGTAGTCCATCACATCGTTCTGGACAATTGCGTATTCGGCCTCGCCCTTGTTTATAAGACGAAGATTTTCTGCGGAAGCTCCGGTCGCCTGGGCCGTAACGTTCATGTTCTCAATTTTTGTATTCCAGATATTTGCAATTGCTCCGCCGAACGGATAGTATGTTCCGCCAGTTCCGCCGGTAGCAAGAATGTAGTCTTTTTTAGCATTTGTGCAGCCCGAAAGAAGCAGCCCTGCGCAAATCAACAGCGCGCCAAGTTTTACAATTTTCTTCATAGAAACCTCCAAAAAATCAACAAAAATACTCCAAACTTTACTATATAATTGCGTTTTTTTCAATTGGGTGGATATTTTCTTAGAAGATTAGAAATATTCCGTAATTGAAAATTATAGATTTTAACAGTATAATTCTTTTTCAAACTTTTTATAAAAGGTTTAATTTTATGCTTAATTCTTTATACACTGTAATAATCTATCCGCTTATCCAGATAATTGAATTTTCTTTCGTGCTTTTTGACAGCGTCTTCAAAAATGAAGGGATTGCGGTTATCGGCGTGAGCCTTGCGGTTTCTGTCCTCTGTCTTCCGCTTTACATTGTCGCAGAGCACTGGCAGCAGATCCAGCGTGACACAGAAAAAAAACTTGACCCGGGAATAAACCGTATAAAATCGGTTTTTAAAGGCGATGAGCAGTACATGATTCTTACGACTTTTTACAAAGAAAATCATTACCATCCGCTTATGGCTCTGCGCTCGTCATTCGGACTTCTGATTCAGATTCCGTTCTTTATGGCAGCCTATTCTTTCCTTTCAAACCTTGAATCCCTGCGCGGATATTCGTTCCTTTTTATACGCGACATGGGCGCGCAGGACGCGCTTTTTTCAATCGGCGGTTTTCCAATCAATGTGCTTCCAATCGCGATGACGCTTATAAACATCGTTGCCGGAGCAATCTACACAAAGGGTTTTAAGTTCAAGGATAAAATCACAATCTACGGAATGGCCCTTGTTTTCCTTGCAATCCTTTATTCTTCACCTGCCGGGCTTGTCCTTTACTGGACGATGAACAATGTTTTTTCACTTGTAAAGAACATTTTCTACAAAATAAAAAATCCTGCAAAAGTTCTGTATGCTGTTTTTGCGGCGGCGGTTCTTGGACTTGATTTTTATGTCATATTTGTACACAACGGATTTTTGCATAAAAGAATTCTGCTCGCGGCGGCGGCAACTTTACTTCTGGCGGTTCCTTTCCTTGTAAAATACATTTCCAGACTTTTGGACACAACATTAAAATCTCTTACGGAAAATAAAAAATCGCGGTTTGGAATTTTCATTGTTTCAAGCATAGCGCTCTGCCTTTTTGCAGGAACAGTAATACCTTCTTTTATAATAGGCTCTTCACCTGTTGAATTCGCTAACATAGACGGATACGGTTCGCCGCTTTACTTTATCTACAATTCAACGGTACAGACTTTCGGGCTTTTTGTGTTCTGGCTGAGCTGCGTGTACTTTCTGTTCAACGCGCGCATCCAGGCTGGATTTGCGGTTGCAATGCCGGTTCTTCTTTTTATAGCCTTGATTGACGCGTTTATTTTTTCAGGCGACTACGGAACTCTTTCGCGGCTTATAACTTTCGCGGAAAACATAGACTCCGCTCCGCTCTGGCAGATAATTTTAAATTCGCTTTGCATAATTCTGGCAGTCTGCATCCCGGTTCTTCTTCTTAAATTCAAAAAAGAAAAAATCCTGAACGGAATACTCGCGGTAATCCTTATTGCGGAAACAGGACTTTCTCTTGTTCACATCGCGCAGATTCAGACGGGCTATTCAGAATACAAAAAAACTGTCGCGGACGATGTTCAGGAAGTCCACTCAATAACACCGCTGTACCACGTTTCTAAGACAGGAAAAAATGTATTTGTAATCATGCTTGACCGCGCGGAAAATTCCTACATAGTTCCGATTTTTGAAGCCTTTCCGGATTTATACGATATTTACGACGGATTTACGCTTTACCGCAACACAGTTTCATGGAACCAGGGAACTCTTCTTGGCGCTCCACCGCTTTTTGGCGGATACGAATACACTCCGGCGGAGATAAACAAGCGCAAAAACGAAAAACTTGTCGACAAACAGAACGAAGCGCTGCTTACAATGCCGCGTATTTTTACTGAACAGGCTGATTTTACGGCGCAGGTTTCTGATTTAAGCTGGGCAAACTACAGCTGGATTCCAGATATGTCAATCTGCGCGCCTTACGAAAAAATTGAAGGATTCAACGTTGAGCGAAAATACACAGACCTTTGGGTAAAACAAAATCCTGACAAAGTGCGTCCGAACATCACAAGCACCTGCCTTAAGAGAAACCTTGTATGGTTCAGCCTTTTCAAGGCAGTTCCACTTTTTGCGAGGGACAGCGTTTATGATGACGGCTCGTGGTGGTCTTCCGATGAGCAGACTTCCGACATAATGGAATTTATTGACTATTATTCAGCTCTTGACTATATGCCGGAACTTACAGACTTTACGGCGGAAGGAAACAAATTCTTTGCGATTGTAAACGACACAACCCATTCAGGGCAGATACTACAGGCTCCTGATTACGTTCCGTCAATTGACGTTGAAGACAGAACAACTTCTAAGGTTGAAAAATACAGGAGCGTTTCAGGAAACATAGCCGCACTGAAAAGATTCGGAGAGTGGCTTGAATACCTGAAGGAAAACGGATGTTACGACAACTCAAGGATTATATTTGTCGCCGACCACGGAATCGGAACTTCTGAAGGATTTAAACTGGACTTTGAGCAGACAGAATTCCCTAAAGGCTACAATCCGGACCACAATCATCCGCTGCTTCTTGTAAAGGACTTTAACGCAAAGGGAAAACTTGCCGTAAACGAAGACTTTATGACAAACGCGGATGTTCCTGCGATTGCGACAAAAGGAATCATAGAAAATCCAAAAAATCCGGCGACCGGAAAAGAAATCAAAGAAATCCCGCCGGCAGAAAAAAAGGCTTCCGGCGTAGTTCTTACGCACAACTGGCGTCCAGGCGGAAACGGACTGAACACATTCACAGTGCCTGAGGGCGACTGGTATACAATTTCAGAAAATCTCTTTGAAGCCAAAAACTGGCAAAAAGGAATAAAATAAAAACCACGAGGAAAAACAATGATTTTAACAACATTTTTACCGCTTTATATCGATCCGGGTACCGGCTCAATGCTTTTCAGCATTCTGATTGGAGCCGCCGCGACTGTTTTCTTTTTGTTCAGGGCTCTTCTGCTGAAAATCAAATTTATTTTATCCGGAAAAAAAGACGGAAGCGCGCAGGTTGATTCATCATACAAGCCTTACGTAATCTACAACGAAGGAAACCAGTACTGGAACACTTTCAAGCCTGTTGTTGAAGAATTTGAAGCAAGAAAAATTCCTCTTGAATATCTTACCTCTTCAAAAACCGACCCGGTTTTTGACCAGAAATACAACTATGTGAAGGCGGAATTCATAGGTGAAGGAAATTCAGCTTTTGCAAAATTAAATATGCTGAGCGCCGGAGTTGTCCTTATGACAACGCCGGGACTTCAGGTTTACCAGCTGAAAAGAAGCAAAAACGTAAAACATTACTCGCACGTTCTGCACATGCCGAACGACGCCACAACCTACAGGCTTTTCGGGCTGGACTTCTTCGACTCAGTTCTTCTTACAGGCGATTACCAGGCGACAGACCTTCGCTATCTTGAGGAAAAACGCGGAATCAACAAAAAGGAGCTTGTTACAGTCGGCTGCCCTTACCTTGATGTGTACAAACAGAACATCGCGGAGATTCCGGCGGAAGAAAACCATCCGTTCACAGTTCTAGTTTCACCAAGCTGGGGCGATGTGGGCCTTCTTAAAAAATACGGCGAAAAGCTTCTTGATCCGCTTTCCAAGACTGGCTGGAGAATTATCGTGCGCCCTCATCCGCAGTCTAAAAAATCAGAGGCAGAGATGCTCGAACGCCTTACAGCGCACTACAAGGACAATCCGAATATTGTATGGGACTATGAGCGGCAGAATATTTTCTCCCTCAAAAAATCTGACATAATGATTTCTGATTTTTCTGGAATCATTTTTGACTACACATTCCTTTGCGACAAGCCTGTCATGTATGTAAACGCAGGAATGGACTTGCGCCCTTACGATGCCTACGATCTGGACGGAAAGGAACTGTGGCAGTATTCAGTCTTGCGCAAATTCGGCACAGAGCTGAAGGAAGAACAGTTTGCAAACATAAAGGAAGTAATCCAGTCTGTAAGCGACAGCAAGGAGCTTGAAGAAGCGCGCCACTCCGCAAAAGCCGAAGCCTGGATGCACGAAGGCGAAGCCGGAAAAAACATCGCTGATTTTATGATTAGCAAGGTAGAGGCTCAATCAACCAAAGAGGAACAAAAATGATTTTTTACAATATTTTTATATCTCCAGTCGAACTGATAATCGACTGGGTTTTTAATTTTTTTATAAGGAAACTTCCATTTCTTGGAATATTGGGAGCTATCGTTGGTGTTAGCCTTGCTATAAATTTTCTTGCCTTGCCAATCTACAATATTGCGGACAGCTTGCAAGACAAGGAAAGAAAAATCCAGCAAAAACTAAAGCCTGGCATACAAAGAATAAAGGCTGTTTTCTTTGGCGATGAGCGATTTATGATTTTGCAGACTTTTTACAAAGAAAATCATTATCATCCTATATACGCTTTTAAGAGTTCTCTTTCAATTTTAATTGAGATTCCATTTTTTATAGCAGCATATCATTATCTTTCAAATAGTGAGTTACTGAAAGTTACCCCCCCCCGTTACTAATAAAAAGTATAGTATCTTCGTTCTCTGAGCCTGACAGAATTTTTAGTTTTCAGCTTTTTGGGCACACATTTTTTTTTAACATCTTGCCGATCTTAATGACGGTAATTAACATCTTTTCTGGAATTTCATATTCAAAACAATCTACCTTTCGTGAAAAAATACAAATCTATGGACTTGCCATTATATTTCTTTTTCTTTTGTATGATTCACCGAGCGGACTTGTAATCTACTGGATTTTTAACAACTTATTTTCGTTTGCAAAGAACATAGTAAAATCATGCAAAAATCCAGGAAAAATTCTCCACATTCTGATTTCAGTATTTTCACTTTCCTTAT
The DNA here is from genome assembly GCA_030540405.1 of Spirochaetales bacterium. GTDB lineage: Bacteria > Spirochaetota > Spirochaetia > Treponematales > Treponemataceae > Treponema_D. Next base: position 4,124 of record JAUNWH010000050.1, on the reverse strand, counting down.
CGCTGCTTTTCTGGATTTTAAAACCTGATACAAAATTCTCAAAAAAAATATTATTGACTTTAGTCGCAGTTTTTGTATGCGCATTGCCATTTTTTCTTAAATTTTCAGAAAAACTAAAAAACAGATTTATTAAAGAAACAGATACAAAAGAATATTTCCCATTGTTTTTATTGTCATGCCTGGGACTTGCTGTTTTGCTTGGCTTAACGCTTCCATTAAATGTAATTTCTTCCTATGTCGCAGAATTTTCATTTATTGGAAACACAGAAAGCCCTTTTTCATACGTAAAAACTTCAGGATTGCTTTTTTTAGGACTTTGCGTTGCTTGGCCACTTTTGCTTTATAAAATGTTTGATAAAAACGCAAAAATTTTTATGACAAAGGCAATGTTCACGCTTTTTGTGTCGGCAGTTTTAAATGCGTTTGTGTTTAAATTCAAATATAGGGATTTAAATGTTCTTTTTGAAATTACAATTGATAGAGGAATTCTTCAAAAAACATATCCAATTCTGAGTCTTTTATCGTTTATTAGTTTTTTTGCTGTTGCAATTCTTTTGACTTTTAAATTTAAAAAAATAAAAAGCGAAAGTTTATATACCTGCATTATTCTAGTAATTGCGCTTGCAGCCATTTCTACGAAAAATGCAATAAAAACGAAAAAACAATTTGAGTATACCAAACAAAATATTGCAAAACAAGAGGCAGACAATTTGAACGATGACATTGAACCAATTTTTCATTTAAGCAAAACGAATAAAAATGTTGTTGTATTTTTCTTAGACAGAGCTTGTTCCGCATTTTTTCCGATTTTTCAAGAAGAAATGCCTGAGCTTGCTAAAAAATTTAATGGATTTACTTATTTTCCAAACACAATTTCTTTTAGCGACGCAACGCTATATGGTTCTCCTGCAATGCTTGGCGGATACGACTATACTCCAGAAAATATTAGCAACCGAAAAGATATTCCATTGCAAAAGAAATATGATGAATCAGCCCTTATTATGCCATTAAACTTTCTAGAAAACGGATTTTCTGTAACTGTTTCAGGACTTCCTTCAACAGAGTTCAGAGGAAAAAATGATTTTAAAGGATTTGAAAATTATCCTGAAATAAAAACATACGGAATTTTTAAAAAATTTATACGCAGATATCAACAAGAAAAAAATGTAACTATAGAATTTGACAAAATATGTAGAAAGCAAATTTCAAATTTTTCAATTCTGCAGGTCATATTTTCTGGAATAAGAAGTTCTTTTCACGGAATTACTAAAAATAATGATTTTGAAGATGTAGAAGCATTTATAAATGATTTTTCAGCATTATATTTTTTGTGTAATCTAACAGATTTTTCATCAAATGAAAAAGAATTTATTTTTATAGGAAATGACTCACCTCATTATTCAGTTTGGTTAGATACAGAAAACTACGATGAAGTTTCCACAAAAAAAATCAACAAGAGCAACATTTCTAGTCTCTTAAACTCAACTGATGATAAAACAATTATGAATTATCAAGCTTTTGTTGCTACGCTAAAACAGATTGGCTTATTTCTAGATTTTTTGAAAGCAAACAAGTGCTTCAATAACACACGAATTGTAATTACTTCAGACCATGGTTATCGTCAAAATATAAAATTTGCTGCTGATAAAAAACAAAAATTTTATAATAGCACAATGCTCAACTTTAATCCTCTTCTTATGGTGAAAGATTTTTACTCTGATTCAGCAGAAATAAAAGTTGACAATAAGTTTATGACTAATGCTGACACAATATTATTGGCTTCAGATGAAATCATTTCTGAACTAAAAAATCCATTCCTAAATAAAAGTTTAAAACAAGACAAAAGCAATGGCGTAAATGTTTTTTACAGTTACAACAAAGCCGATGACAACAGTTTGATTCCAATAGAAAAAAGATATACTTTACCATTGAAAGACGGGTATAAAATAAAGAACGGTTTCTTTGATATTTCCGGTTGGGAAAAAATCGAGCATTAAATTGTTTTTGTTATTTTTAAACATCCTGCGAGACAACTAAAAAGTCCGAAGGATGTTTTTGGGGTTTTAGGGGCGAAGCCCCTAGGAGAGTGGGTAGGCCGCAATGAAATGCGGACGTAGGGCGAGACTTCGCCCTTCTGTTTAAATGTTATTTGCAGCTTTCGCTAAGTTCCTGGTGTTTTCTAAGAAGTTCTGTTGTGAGAGTTTCCGGGAAGACTTTGCTGTTTGCCGCCTGATTTTCTGCGTCAACGGTTTCGCCTTTATACAGAACAACCGGGTAGTCTTTGATTATATCGGCTCTGGCATTTTTGATGATACATTCTGCCATTTCCATTGCAACCGGATTGTATTTTTTCTTGTTGATTACGGCAACTGATTCTGTAAGCGAGAACTTTCCTTCAACCGGGTCAACAAAATCAACTGGGAGACCGGCTTTTTTATCGCGGACAGCCTGATGTCTTAGACCAAATCCAACTGCAACTTCGCCGGAACGAATCTTTTTTATAGGTCCTGAACCAGAAAGTTCCAGATGCGGTCCTGCATTTTTATAAATTGCGGTCAAAGTTTTTTTTGCTCCGTCTTCGCCATATTCTGAAATGATTGCCTGAACCATAAGCCATGCGGTTGTGCTTCCCATTGGATCAACAACGCTTACAAGATTTTTGTATTCTGGATTTCCTAAATCTTTTATGCTTTTTGGGCAAGGAATTTTGTCTTCGCTCAAAAGTTTTGTATTTACAATCACTGCACCTTGAAGCGCAAGCAGCGGTGTGTAGAACGCAGGATGTTCAACTGTTGATTCAACATGAAAAGTCAAATCTTTGAACATATTGTTCATTTTCTGGGCACTTTCAATATAGAATGAACTCATTGTAACAAGATCCGCTTCAATATCTGCCCCTTCTGCGAAAAGTTTTCCGCCAAGCTCGCTTGTTCCAAACGACTGGAAAACGTATTTTCCGGCAAAACCGTTTTCGTCAAGCGCCTTTTTAACAGAAACAACCGCCTCGTCATCAGCATTTGAATAAATAATCACCTGCTTTTCCGCCTGATTCTTTTTTGAACAGCCAGAAAGCAACGCAACGCACGCCAAAAGCGCAGTAAAAAATCTGATTTTCTTCATTTTTCCTCCATAAAGGTATTTTTCTATTATTGCTACAAAATGTTAAATCAATGTAACGATTTATTCACATTCTTGTAAAATTCAGCTTACAAATTAGAATTTACTGTTTCTTATTTACAATTCCCTTAACGCTTTTTATAACAAGATTCACAGCGAGAATCAAAAGTGAAAGGATGAAAATTTCGTTGAATTTTGCGAAATGCTGGAGTTCCTGGATTTTTGTGGTAATCACCATCGTTCTGGCTCCGGCAAGGAAAACTACTGCGCTTACAGTAACCATTCCGTTTATGAAAAGATAGCAGAAAATCTCAAGGTGGGTACGCATAACGTTCGGCGTAATAATCCGGGCAACAGTTTTTATCCAGTTGTCGCCAAGTATGCGCGCCGTTGTTTCCCAAGAAATATTCATTTTGTCGAGTGACGCTTTCATCATCAGATATGGAGTCGCAAAAAAATGAACCAAATTACAACACACAAGAATTGCAAGCGTGTTGTGCAGCGGCGTTTTTCTGAATGCAAGCAAAAAACTGATACCTAAAACCATTCCCGGAATCGTATTTGAAACCTGGGCAATCGCCTCGATTATTTTTGTGCCGTGAATCAAGCCCTTGTTCCGTGCAGAAACCAACGCGCTTGCGTATACAAGCAAAGTCCCGAAAAGTGCGGTAAAAAAACTCATAACCAGGGAATTTTTGAATACGCGCACAAGAGACTTATCATTAAAAACTGAAACAAAATGCTTCACCGTAAAAGTGTTGTTGTATGGCCATTCCGCAACAAAAGGAGCAACAAAAACCACAACAAAAGATGAAAGAATCAGAACGCAGATAATCACAGAAAAGAAAGTCCAGATTATATCGCGGGCAATATCCGGCTGATTGTCGTTGATTGCAATTTTATTGTAACGAACGTTAAAACGCTGAAGATAATTCAAAAGAAGAATACTTATAATAGACAATATGTAGTGCCATCCAGTTTGTAAAAACGTGGATTTAGCGTCAAAA
>JAUNWH010000078.1 GCA_030540405.1 Spirochaetales bacterium | reverse complement strand
TACAAACAAGAAAAATAGTTTGTGAACTTGAGGGGTCTAGGTATATTTTTTATGAGCAAATGAGATTTAGTCCTAATGGAAAATATATATTAGGATATACTGAGTCTGATAATTTTTGTTTAGAACTTTGGAGTGTTGAAACTGGTGAAAAAATAAAGAGATTAAGGAACAATAGTTTGTTAAAAACTTTCTCCTATAGTTCTAATAGTGAGTATATTATTGCTAGTTTTTATTCTGACTATATAATAATGTATAACACAAGAACTGGTGAAGAAAAATTTAAAATAGAGTTTCCTGACTCTTTTATTCATATTATAGCATGTAGCCCGAATAATGACTTTTTTGCCTTTCAAGAAGATTATGATAAAATTTCAATTTATGATTTAACAACAGGACATTACGTTAAGGGATTTGAATATTTCTTTGCGCCAGGACTTATACATTTAGATGTAAGTCCTAATGGAAAAAACTTTGCGTCTGGAAGTGACTGTTCACATAATGTAAAAATATGGAATATTGAAACTGGTACTTTAGTAAATGAATTGGAAGGTCATACTGATACTATATTGTCAATTACTTATAGTCCTGATGGTAGGTATATTGCTAGTGGTAGCAGAGATGGAACCGTACGTCTTTGGTGTGCTTTAACAGGAAAAGAAATAAAAAAGTTCTTTGGTCATAAATATGGAACTGTTGTTTCGGCATTTAGTACAAATGGTAAATTTTTATTTGCTGATCCTTTTAGTTCAAATGATGGTGAGACTTCAAAAATATGGGATATAGAAACTGGGAAAGAAGTTGTTGTTGATGGATTAGGATGTTTTTTGGGATATAACGAAAGTAAGTCTTTGTGTTGTTTTAGAGGAGAAAATTCTACTGTAAGAATATACGATACATTGACAGGAAAAATTGTTTCTATCTTAAGAGGTCATGCTGATTTTGTCGATTCTGTTTCTTATTCCCCTGATGATAAATATGTTGCTACAAGTGATGGAGAAGCTATAAGAATATGGGAAATTAAGACTGGGCGGGAAATAAAAAAACTAAATACTTGTACATGGGTCAAAGGTTTTAGTTTAGATGGAAATTATATTATTGGACAATACTTTGATGGAGATTATATGAAATGGAATCTAAAAACTGGAAAAATAATGACTGCGCCATCTTCTGATATTGAAAAATTTTCATATAATATATGTTATGCTTCAAATAAGAGAAATATCATTAGCAGTGATTACAAATCTGGAAAAATAAGAATTTTGGATGCAGAAACAAATTCTCTTATTTATACAATATTACATGGGAAAGATTATGACTACCTCACATACACTCCCGAAGGTTTCTTTACTGGCACGGAATGGGCTATGAAGAATCTTGTGCATATTGTTGACGGCATGGATGTAATTGGCATTGATCAGGTTTATGACAAGTTGTATCGCCCGGATTTGGTTGCGGCAAAAATGCGTGGCGAGGATATTTCAGAATATGCAAAGGAAGTGAATCTTGCTTCGATTGTGCGCAGCGGAAATGCTCCTGCTGTTGCAATAGAAAATCTGCTGGAACTGTCTAGCAGCCGCGACGTTACTTTTGATATTTGCGTGCAGAATACAGGTGGCGGAATCGGGAATGTCAGCATTGTCTTGAATGGAAAAACAATCCGGCTTTCAGAAGGAATTGCATCGAGCAATGGCGAGCAGAAAATATTCAGGCATACAGTTACCTTGCAGAATGGACAGAATAAAATTGAAGCGTTTGCAATGAATTCCGCTGGAATGATAGAAAGCCGTCGTGCTAGCGCAGATGTGAGCTGGCAGGGAAAAACTTCCAAGCCGAATCTGTATGTTCTTACAGTTGCCGTGAATAAATACCGTGACAAAGATTTGTGGCTTAACTATTGCGTACCGGATGCTACTTCAATTGAAGAATCATTTAAAAAACAGCAAAGCGGACTTTATCAGGATGTTTGTGTTTATTCATTAAAAGATGCCGAGGTTACAAAAGAAGGTTTGGAGCAAAAGTTCAAGGAGCTTTCTTCAATTGTAACTGCGGATGATGTTTTTGTTTTCTTTGTTTCAGGACATGGAACGGCTTACGATGATGGCGACTATTATTTTATTCCTGTGAATTTCCGCTACACGAACAAAACCGATATTCCTCTCAAGGCAATTTCAAAAAGCGATTTGACGAAAAACCTTTCGCTTATAAAAGCTGGAAAAACTTTGATGATGCTTGACACGTGCAATTCTGGCGCGTTCTTTGCGGACTCAAATAAACGTGGAATGGGAGACAAGGGAATATTCGAGCGTCTTTCAAGGGCAACAGGGCACGCAATTTTAGCGGCGGCTTCGGACAGCCAGTCTGCAATGGAAGGCTACAACGGACATGGTGTTTTTACTTATGTTCTCTTGGACGGACTTGCGGGAAATGCGGATTCAAACAATGATGGCTTTGTATCTTTGACAGAACTTTCAAGCTATGTAGAAAATCAAGTGCCTGAACTAAGCTATGAACAGGGCAAACGCATGTAAAAACTCTTTCTGATAAAATTACAGAAAGTGTGAAA
>JAUNWH010000001.1 GCA_030540405.1 Spirochaetales bacterium | reverse complement strand
TAGAGTACTACGCTTTTCTCGTTTTTTCTAATTACTTAATCGTAACGACTCCTTACTAATTAATTTAAATCGAACTTTAAGAATTGTATTTTTTCTTCAGAATATCACCCTCTCTTATAAATCCATAGCTTCAGCATGAAAAAATATATAAGTGTTTTAAAGTAACAGAATTCTCATATGGTGAAAAGATTTTCAGAAGAAATACCAAATAGACTGCAGACTTAGAAAATTATGAAGTAACTCTTTTTTATATGTAATATCAGCCCTTTTCCGCCAACAAAAGCCGTATTTTTACGCAACTTTTATATTTGTATTTTTATTATTCATAATTCTCTCCAAAACTTTCTTGCCATCTTTTTTAGAACAAGTTTTTTACATCTCTTTTTTCCGCTTTTTTTTCCAGAAAATATTCTGCGGCAATGTAGTCCGGGCCGTTATGCCAAAGGTCGTAATTGTCGTCAAAAAGCATCTCGCCGGTCTTTGAATTCATAAGCAAGTCAAATCCCTGAATATCAGAAATTCCATTCTTTTTTGCTATGACTTTGCCGGCAAGGGCTGCAAGGGTTTCCATTGTGTACTCGTTTTCGCTTATTTTCACAGCCTCACCTCTACAGCCTTAACAAATTCAAGGCAAGAAACAGCTGCCTGTGTTTTAAAGCAGACTTGGTTGCTAAGTTTATTTGGAAGCAAAAGCGAAATAGCCGTTCTGTCGGCAAAATGGCTTCCAGGTTCTCCATAAACATTGTTTATATATGCCGTTATATCGCCCGAATGCGTGCCGACTGTAAAAGTAATATCTTAGAATAGTTTTTTATGCTCAAACCGTCTATTCCGCATACACCTCCGCCCTTTCCGCCATGGGGAAAATCCCAGCGTACTAAAAAAGGCTTGGAGCTGTACACGTTTACGTCCCTACCGGACATCAATAAACAGTTGCAACGTATTCTGAAGATTATAAATCAAATATTAAACCGCTGTCAAGAAGAAATTAATAAAGGCGTCTGTTGAAATATCGCATATAAATAAAGGTTTATGAAAAAATCAACAAGAACGTATGGTTGCTGTTAAATATTTTATGCAACTTCCCGGGCAATTTCCCAAATCAAAAAGGCATTGTTTTTAAGATACTTTTCCAAATCTAAAAGTTCGTCTTCTGAAAAGCCGTATGACTTGTTGAATGTGTTATTAGGAAGCTTTCCCTCGGCAAAATCAAAGCCGCCTTTATCATTTGGTCTTTCAAAGCGAAAGTCAATTTCATCAAATATGCCGTTTTTGTGGATTTTCGAAAAAGTAAGAACTATGCCGTCAACGGTGCTGTAATAAATTCCCATAAAAATCTCCTTTCGATTAAATTCCAAAATATTTTACCCAACGGGTGATTATCGTTTCGCGGTTTGCGTATATATATTTTTCTATTCTGTTTAAATCCTGATCTGAAATTGTGTTGTCATTAAAGGCAAGTGAAACTTCGTCTGGTGTAACCCAAAATTTTGTTGCATTTGGTCTAGGATCTCCTTTGCATACATGAATATGCATTCTTTTTTCTTCATTTGACCAGAAAAAGAACTTGAATCCCATGAAATCTAACAATGCTTTTGGCATATAAAAATACCTCTTATTACAGAATATTATACAATTATAATTAGATACCTTTCAATACACAGCAACACTCATGACTACGCAAAGAAATGACAAGCAAAATGAGAACCATGCTGAAAAATACCATTCCGTTGTCTGCCATTCTCATGACTGTACATCAGTAAAATGTTCTGCGTGCAAAAATACTTTGCTGACCGACGCAAAACATTTTACTGACCGTACAAAAAGATTTTGCTGACTGTCGATCAATAAAATGCTGACCGACGCAAAAGACTTTCATGACAGCACAAAAACATTTTGCTGAGCATACAAAAGTAAAATACTATGCGTGCAAAAAGATTCTGTTGTTAAGTATGTAAATTAAAATTATACTTTAGGTGAATTTTTTATTATATTTTATTTGACAATTTACCAAAAGTATAATATTATAATATATGTAAGATAAAAGAACTGCTCCTGTCTTACAAAACAAAAGAGAAACCTTAAAAGAGGTTCTAGTTAAAGCCTATGTGAGGAAGGCAGATTATGGAAATAAAAAAAGAAAATCTTTTTTCAAGGAGGGTCAAAGAACTAATGAAGGAGAACCGCTATTCTCAGAAAAAGCTCTGTGAAGCTTGCGGTATTACAGAGGCAGCGTTCAGCCGGTACATGACCAGCAATCGCCTGCCTAGAACAGATGTGCTTGCGAATATTGCGAATACATTGCACACAACAAGCGATTATCTTATTGGAAACGATAATAAATATGGATATGACCAGCTAAAAATTCTTCTTGCTTCAAGCAAGGATGACTTGAGCAAGAATCAGAAGCTGGACTTGATGAAAATCCTGATGGATGAGTACAACCGTCCGGAAGAGTAAGATTATGGAGGTTCAATGGAAAAAACAAAAAACGGCACTGAACAAATTAGCGATGTGTTGCCAAGGGACACAGCGTTCAGAGCGACAATGCAAGACGGCACAGATTATGTGCTTCCGCCCTGGAGGATGAACGAGATTGTTTTGCTTGCAATAGAGACTTTGAGCACGCAGGAATATTACAAAGACGGCTTTGACTACAAGAAGATGATCTGTGGAATGGGGATTAAGCTCAAAAAATTTTCTTCATTTGCTCCTGGAAATCTTGAAAAGTTCACGGAGATTTCTCTAAGCCGCTGGAACGAAGGTGTATGCATTGTGTTCCCAGATCAGGAAACTGGCGAGCGAAGGAGCATGATAGCCTATAATGATAAAAGGACTTCTTCTGAGTGCATGCAGATTATTTTTCATGAGTTTGCTCATATAATGATGAAGCACACCCAGCAGAGCATAAGCGGCGAAGTTGAAGCGTCCTGCTTTGCCGTTGCCATGTGGATTTTTGTCACGCTTGAGCAGCAGTTCCATTTTTGCAAAACTGCGGTGAACACGATAGGCAAACAGTTCCTTGTGCAGGGAATAAAGGATGCAATTCAAAGAAAGGAGGCAACATGAAGCTATGCAAATAAAAAAAGCCTGTTTTTATAAGCGCGCCAACGCTTACTGAACAAGGCTTTCCATTGGTCGAGAGCCACAATGTGATTCTCTTTACTTGACGGATAAAGATTATATCACAAAACGGCTCTCCTTGTCAAAAATTATTTTTAGCTTTTACGGCGAAAATATCATTCTCTGTGCCGAACTATTTTCGGCAGTAAAAATTCTGAATTAAGTTCGGAATAATAATTTATCATGGAGGGCATAAAATGCTTAACATCAAAACTTTAAAAAATACTCTTGTTACAGACGAAACAAAAGACGGCTTCTGCTTTAGAAGTTTTTGCTCGCAGACTTTAAGCCAGCAAAAGCTTGCAAGAGAAATGACTGACTGGAACTCTTCTTTTACAGAGGCAGACTATCTTGGAATGCTATCTGTAATGGAATCGATTGTGGTTAAATACCTTGCTAAAGGGTACAACGTGGAGCTGCCGTTTGGTACTCTTCGTGCAAATGCTACAGGGACCTGCGCAAATATTCAGGACGGCTTTGCACTTGGAACAGGAAACCATACTTTAGGCTTTCTCTTCAATGCAAACGAAAAAACTGCTGCAGATGTAAGAGCAAAACTTGAATACAAGCAGACTCCGCCAGACTTTACTGGAGAAGCTAAGCTCTACAGAATAACCGCACTGAATGACGATGCAAGTGAAAGCTCAAACCTTTCTGTGCTGGCAGGAAAAACTCTTCGCCTGCATGGAAGAAACCTTTCTTTTGATATTGCGGATGAAAACCAGGGAGTGTTCTTGGAAAATGAAAGCGGTCTCACTCGCCTTTCAGTTTATAGCCGCCGCGGAACAAATGTTATTGATTCTCAAGTTCCTTCAAGCATTCCACCCGGAAGCTACAACGTGAGCATTGTGACTAAGCCAGGCAGTATCTATTTTACTGCGAACATTGATTCTGTAGTAACGGTAGCCTAATATATTCCGGGGCAAGACTCGGATATAGCAATTGCGGCCAGTTTTCCTTGCGCAGGAGCAGCTGGCTGCTTTTTTTTTATTTTCACCAAGAACTTATGGCAATAGTTTTGCTTATAACGGCTGAACGAGGTCGTACATCAGGTCGATTTTTTTTACGTTGGGCATCATGTCCAGCTGGATTGTTACGCGGCATCTTTTTTTGTTGACTGCGATTATTTTTCCTTCAAGGCCTTGGAGCGGTCCTTCGACGACTACGATTTTTCTTCCTGGCTCAAAGTACAGCTTTGAAAATCCCAGCCGCTCGCCGCACCGCTTGAACTGCTCCACAACCGCAAGATCTGTTCCTTTGAGTTCTGTTATGTCGCTGTTGGACTTTAAAAAGTGATAAAAATTTTTCACTGTCTTTAGTGCTGTAACTGATTCTGTGTTCAAGCAGTCTGCCTCTAAAAAAATGTATCCTGGAAAAAGCGGCTCTTCAAAAGTCTTGCCTTTGCTTGTCCGCATCATTTTCTTGAAGAAGTAAAACTGAATCTTGCTGCTTTTTTCTATTTCTGAAAGCTTAGCCGCCGCCTCTTCCTTGAACTTTTCCTCGCCTCCAGTCTGCACCATTATGCAGTAATTTTCCATCTTTGCTCTCCGTGAGAAATTTAGAGAAAAGTTTACCATTAAGATTTTTTATTTGCAATCAGTTTTAAAGTAAAAAAATCCTGCCAGTAAAAACCAGCAGGATTGATATGGTTTAAATTTCAGTTCCGCTGCCTATAAAGCAGCCGATTCCTTCTGTAATAAAGAGCTTTCTTAGCTTGACCACAATCTGCTTGATTTTTTCAGCTTCTTCCTCGCTGCAATAGATTATGTACATTGTGTTGAGCTGCGGCCAAACTGCATCTCCCAAATGCGGATTGCTGTAGCCTGCTCCCATTACAGGGGAAATTTTTGTGTAGTGCTTGCCTACTTTGTTTTTTTCAAATTCCTCGGCAAAGTCTTCTTCAAGTGCCTGGGAACAGATTATTTCAACACGCACACGCTGTATATTTTTTTCGTATTCATCAGCCATAATTTTCCTCCAACCAAAAACTAAGCGTTGTTTGCTTCAAGGGCTTCAAGCTTCTTTTGCTGAAGAGCTTCTTTCTTAGCAGCTTTTTTTGCGGCCTTTTTCATTCTTCTTGAGTTTATGATGTAATAAATAGAAGGCATAAGGAACAGTGTCATTACTGAACCGAATGTCATTCCGCCGAATGTTGTAAGAGAAATCGGCTGCATTGAAGTTGAGCCTTCGCCTGGGAAGAATGCCATAGGAGCAAGAGAAATAACTGTTGTAAGCGTACTCATCAAGATTGGACGAAGTCTGTTTCTTGCGGCTTCAACACAAGCTTCTTCAAGTTCATAGCCACGTTTGCGCAAAAGGTTCGTATAGTCAACAAGAACAATACCGTTGTTAACTATTGTTCCGACCAGAACGAGCATACCCATGATTGTAACAACGCTAAGACGCTGGTTGACCATTGCGTAAGTCATCATAACTCCGATGAATGAGAACGGAATTGTAAGAATAACAATAAACGGGTCAATCAATGATTCAAACTGGCTTGCCATAACAATGAAAACCAATGCCGCGGCAAGAATAATAATTGCGCCAAAGTTCACAACTGCTTCTATCATGTCCTCATAGTCTCCGCTTATGGAGATTGTTACGGCATCGTCTTTTGGAATGTTGTCGTTTATAATCTTTAAAAGTCCTGTCTGAACAACGTCAAGGGAAACTCCAGAAACAGGCTTTGCCTTTACATGGACAATTCTGGACTGGTCTTCACGCAGAATTGTAACAGGCGAAAGATTTTCCTCGTAATGCGCGAAGCTTGAAAGAGGAATTCTTTGTCCCATTGAATTTACTACGGAAACCTGGTCAAGGTCTGCGAGCTTTTTCTTGTCTTTTTCTGCAAGGCGCACAATAACGTCGATGTCGTCTCCGAGCTTTGTGTAGCGGCTGGCGGTTTTTCCGTTGATTGCGGCATTGATTTCTGAGCCTACATTGTAAATGTTCAAGCCAAGCTCGTACATTCTGTCGCGGTCAACTACGATTTCTGCCTGCGGAAGTCCGTCTTCAACATCGCTTGAAACTTCTGTTACAAATTCAGTCGCCTGCTCCTTGAGGATTTTTTCAACTTGGGCAGCCGTATTGCGGACAAGGTCAAGGTCGTTGCTGCGGATGTCGATGCTCATTTCTCCAGAAGACGCGCTGTTTGAATTTGTTGCGAATGAAAGCGTTGCGCCTGGAATTGTGTTGAAGTATTTTCTAAGCTTGTCTTTTGCAGACTTTTCGTTGTCCCAGCCTTTTTCACGTTCTTTTGCTTCGTACAAGGTCCAGGTGATTGCGCCAGTGTTTGTTTCAGAACTTGCGGAAATTACGCTTGTTCCGCCGACTGTTACAGATGTGTATTTTACGCCTTCAAGCTCTTTCTTTCCAATTTCCTCAAGAGTTCTTAAAGTGTCTTCTGTAACTTCAAGAGTTGTTCCCATCGGAAGCTCGACTTCAATTCCGACTGTGTTTGAAGCTGATTCAGGCATAAAGATAAAGCCTACAAATTTTACGCTTACTATAGAAAGAACAAAGCAGCAAACAAGAACAATGATAAATGTCTTTCTGTGGTGAAGAACGAAGCGGACCCCCTTTGCATATCCGTTGTCGAGGTTCAAGAAGAATTTATTGAATGCCTGGTTTATTCCGTAGCCGATTCCGCTTTTCTTTTCGTCAACAATCTTGTCTATTTTAAGATAGCTTGAACAGAGAACTGGAACAAGGGCAATCGCAACAATAAGCGAGCACATCAAAGAGAAAATAATTGTGTAAGCAAGGCTGTCGAACATCTGTCCCATGATTCCGAGTTTTTTTCTAAAGAGAATCATCGGAAGGAAAACACATACGGATGTCAAAGTTGAAGCGGTTATGGAAGTTACCATTTCCTGGCTTCCGAGTATTGCCGCTACTTTTGGCTTTGCGTCTCTCTGTCGGTAAGCATAGATGTTTTCAAGAACAACGATTGAGTTGTCTACAAGCATACCGATTCCAAGAAGAAGTCCCGCCATGGAAATCATGTTTATTGTCATGCCTTTAAAGTACATGAGCATGAGAGTTACAAATACTGAAATTGGAATTGAAAGTCCGATGATGAATGTACTTTTTATAGAGCGCAGGAATATAAACAAAACTGCAACAGCAAGAAGCGCGCCCTGAACAACAGAGGAAACAACTTCATTGATTGTCTGCTCAATAATGTCTACTGTGTTTGAAGTTTCTACAAGCTCAACTCCAGCAGGAAGATCCGCCTTGAGCTTTACAATAGCTTTTCTTACGTTCTTTGCGGCTGTAACGGAATTTTTTCCGCTCTGCTTTTGAATCATAAGCATTACGCAAGGCTTTCCGTCCAAATATGCAAGAGTGCTTTCGTCTTTGTAGCCGTCATAAACATCAGCAATGTCGCGGAGCTTTACAGTAATAAGCCTTGAGCTGTCCAAAGAGTCCGGCTTGTAAGTGATTACCGTGTTCTTGAGGTCTTCTATGCTTTTATATTTTCCGCTTGTTTTAATAGTATAGTTTTTGTCGCCAGAAGTGATTGTTCCGCCTGAGCTTTGAACGTTCTGCGCGCCAATCATCTGCGCGATTGTAGAAATTGAAAGTCCATAGGCTTCGAGGCGGTCTCTTGGAATGTCAACGTTTATAGATTCCTCGCGTCCTCCGATAACGTTTGCAGAGGCAACGCCGTCAAGCTGCTCAAGACGCGGCTGGATTGTGTCCTCGGCGATTGTTCTAAGCTCTTCCGGGGTCAAGTCGCCCTGAACTACAATGTTCATAATTGGCATCATTGACGGGTCTAGCTTAAGTGTGATTGGAGAATCTGCATCTTCTGGCAGATAGCTGCGTACAATATCAATTTTGTCGCGGATTTCTATGGCCGCTGTGTCGAGGTTTGTTCCGTAGTCAAACTCAAGAAAGATAATGCTTGCGCCAGACTGCGACTGCGACTGCATTTTTTTAAGTCCGCTAAGTCCAGAAAGTGAGCTTTCCATAGTTCTTGTCAAGCTCTGCTCTACTTCTTCCGGGCCTGCATCATCGTAAGCTGTATAAACGAGCATATACGGCAAGTCCATGTCTGGATACATATCTACCGGCATATCGAATATACAGAAAATTCCCAGCGCGACCATTATAAAAAAGATCAGCAATGTTGTTACTGGTTTATTTACACATTTTTCTGAAAATGTCATATTTTAGTCCTTGTTTTCAGTTTTGCTTTCAACTGCTTTTCCAGAAATTGAAAGAATTTTTACTTTGGAGCCATCGCTTAAAAGTGACTGTCCTTTTACAATTATGATGTCGCCTTCTTTGAGCCCTTCTTGAATTTCTGTCTTGTTATCTACAGAAAGTCCTTCTTTTACAGAAATCATGTTTACATTAGACTCTGCGTTTTCTGACTTGGCTGTGAATACATAAGGCTTGCCGTCGCGGTAAACGATTGCGTCGTTTGGAACAACAACAGCTCCTTCAATTGTGTCAGTGATAAGCTTTACACGGGCATACATTCCAGCTTTAATTCTTGAGTCTGCTGGCTCAACTTTTAGCTTAGCAAGCATTGTGCGGCTTGTTGTGTCCAAAACCGGCGAAACCTCAAATACACGCGCCTTGAATTCGACTCCCGGATATGCGTCAAAACTTACAACAGCTGTCTGGTTTTCACGGATTCTGCTGATAAAGCGTTCCGCAACGTTTACCTTTATCTGAAGCTCATCTGTGTCGCTGATTTTTGCGATTGAATAGCTTTGGGAAACCATTGTTCCGATTGTAGGCGGAAACGAAGTTACTCTTCCTGAAATAGGAGCTTTTACAGGGTTTTCACTGTAGTTCATTCCAGGGCGGCTCGGGTCAACGTAAGCGATAATCTGGTCTTTTTTTACAAGTTCGCCTACAGCAACTCTTATGCGGGAAATTTTTCCTGCTGCGTCTGGGTAAACGTCAACCGCGGAAACAGAAGAAACGTCTCCGCCGAATTCCAAGTAGTCGTCAAGATTTCCGGCCTGAACAACATCTGCGTTTACAGCATAAATTGTTTCAGTTTCTTCTTCTTTTGCTGCTTTTTCTGATTTTCCCTTGCAGGAAACCAATGCAGACGACAAGATTGCCGCTGCCATTAAGATAAAAGGTAGTTTTGCGCTTGTTTTTTTCATTTTATTTTTCTCCTCCGGTGAGTTTTGTATTAAGAGTTGTTTCCAAGTCAAGCAATGCTGAAATATAATTGAACTTCTGGTTTGCAAGTCCGAGCTTTGCTGTGTTAAGCTGGTTTTCTGCGTCGCGCACATCAAGAAGTTCTCTTGTTCCGTTGCGGTAAGCGCGCACTGTCATGTCGTAAGAACGCTGGGCAAGTGTTATGCTTCTGTTCATGGACTGAATCTGCTCGCGTGCCTGAATCAAAGTGTCTACGGATTTGCGGACTGTCATTTTCTGGTTTTCAAGGAGCATTTCTCTGCTTACCTTGAGCTTGTCAAGATTCGCCTGCAAGTCTTTTGCCTGCTGCCTGTTTGCCGAGAACGGAAGAATGTTTGTAAGGTTCCAGCCAATAGTAAAGCTTATAGAGCCAGAATCTGTCCAGTCGCCGCCTGTTGGGAATCCGCCTTTGTCTGCGTCAAGGAAGTCTGTGAGCATTGGCTTAAATCCGTAGCTAATATTGAAGAACGGAGTGTAAGTGCTAAGGTTCAATGCGTCAAGGTTGCGCTGAAGCTGCTCAATGTTCTTGTCAATTGACTGAAGGTCTAGGCTGTTGTTTCCATAGCGTTCAATAAGCGTGTCGTAATGCAAGTCAACATAAAAAGGCTCAATGCTTCCCTGCAAAACAATGTCTGTTCCTACAGGAAGTCCCAAAAGAAATGCAAAAGTGTCAAGCTGCTGGCGGAATTCACGTTCCATCTGGGCAACTTCCGGGCTTTTGTTCTGGTATGTAACCTGCGCCTGAAGCATTGAAAGCTCTGGAACCATTCCGTTTTTAAAGTTCGCTTCTGCCTGAACCATGCGCCTTCTTGAATTTTCAAGAGTTGTTTTCTGCAAGTTTAAATTTTCCTGCTGCAAGAGAAGTCCGTAGAAAAGCTTTTTTACATTTACTTCTGTTTCAACAAGGCTCTGCTCATAGCTGGTTTTTCCAGCTTCGTAGCCTGCTTTTGCCGCTCTTATCTGCTGAATCATTGCAAGGCTGAAATTCCAGTCAACTGAAAGTGTTGCAATTCCTGTCCATTTCATGCTGTCTGTTTCTTCAATTTCAGGAAGTCCGTGAAGCTTCATCATTGTGTTTGTTCCCGCCAAATTTGAAGAAATGTCTGTAGTCCTGTTGAGAGTTCCCATTGCCTGAACTGTCGGAAGCAAAACGTTCCAGGCGTTCTTTCCTGCGCGTTCCTTGATTTCAAGGTCAATGTCGGCAGTCTTGAGCGTGTGGCTGTGTTCGAGCGCGTAATCCACGGCTTCGTAAATTGTCAATTTTACAGTTTTTTTGTCAGGCTCATTCTGCTGGGCTTCCTGCGCAAAGACAAAAGCTCCAGACATAGCAAGCAAGACTGAAATCTTAAAAAATGTCTTTTTGCTGAAAATCATTTCTTTCCTCCTGAAATATTATTTTCTTTATTATCAATAAAATTAATTCCTTTTTCCATGCAATAGAAAAAATCCTTCATTGCGGCGTGAACCGATTCCTCTGGAAAATTATGAAGCTCGTTGTGCAGCAAGAAAAAAATCGGAACATGGAAAATCCATGAGAACATAATCTGCACATTCATCCTTGGAGTTCCAAAGTCTGGAATCTGGGTTATAATGTCGGCGTTAAGAATAAAAGATGTAAAGTCAAGCCGCTCGTCTTTGCCAATTGCCATTTCCCTTTTTTCGTGCATTTGCTTGATATTAAAATCATCCTTTGTATTTTGGAATGTAAGCCAACGGCAAACATAAAGCAAGCCCTTTCGCTTTATGAAAAATTCAATTTCAGTTTCCATAAAAATATATATACATTCCGCACTGCTTTTTGCGTAAAGAAGATTCTGCTTGATAACGTGAAACAAATTCAGGCATTCTTCTTTTATAAGAGCTTCGAACATTTCTTTTTTTGAGCTGAAATTTGTATACAGGCTGCTTTTTGCAAGTCCAAGTTCTTTTGCAAGTTCTTCAATTGTGGTTTTTGAAAATCCCACACGGCGCACAACGTTTCCGATTGCTGTAAAAAATTTGCAAGGCGCTTTTAAAGACTGAATTTCCTTGCTGCAAAGAAGGTCAAGCTGGGAAAGCCTGAGCGCGTCAGTGTTTTTTATGTCATGTCCAAGTCCACCGGATATAATGAATTTGGAAAGTTTTTCCGCATATTCCTGGATATTTTCATCCGAATCCTGAAGTTTTTTGTCCAGCAGAATAAAATCTCTTGCTCCTTGGAAAAAAATCATTGTGGCGGAAATATAAAGAACCTTTTTGTAAACCTCAATGTCAGCAATGTTTCCGCAGCTATCAAAAATATTTTCTAAATTTAAATCTGAAATATTGTGCTTTTCTATTTCAATCAAAAAGTTGTCAATGCTGAACTCAAGGGAATTTGAAAGTATAAAATAGAAATATGATTTTTTATTGCAAAGAAGAACTATGACTTTTTCAAGAGCAGAACCTTCATTTTTATCTTTTTCACAGTCTTTGATTGTGTCCGCAATATCGCTAAGAATCAAAGACTTCATTGCATTTTCCAAGTCTTCGCGGCTTTTAAAATGCTTGTAAATGGCAGGTTTTGTAATGCCGGCTTTTGCAGCAATTTTTGAAAGCGAAATTCTCTCAAAAAAAAGCATATCATAAAAAGAGAATGCTGACTGAATAATTTTGTCTCTGGTTGAATTCTTCTTCTTTTCCATACTTATCTATAGTGTTACCGAATAATCGGTAACTTAAAATATAAACGACATTTTAATGTAAGTCAATAAGGTAAAAAAAATAATTTTCTTTGATATTGCTGTATAAAGTATGGCAATGGCAGACTGTTGAAAAGTTGGCAATTACAACGCAATGGCAAGTTGGATATTTTGTTGTCATTATCGGGCTTGACCCGATAATCATTGAACTTTTGTATCATAAGAACATTCAACAATTTTGCCGGTTAAAGGGTGCGGAAAGTTTAGGTAATCTGCAAAGAACTGCATCTCTTCGTTTTGACGGCAAAGCGGATTATAAAGCTTGTCTCCACAGACAGGAAAACCAAGCCAAGCTAAATGGCATCTTACTTGATGGCGGTAGCCTTCTTTTATAGAACATTTTGCAAAAAGCTTGTCTGTATCCATGAAAATTTCTGTTGTGTAAATTTTTTCAATGCATTTTTTTTGAGCCGCTTTTCCAGAACTGCTTGTTACAGGCCGGACTTGCGCTGATTTTAAGGAAAAAGGTCTGAATTTTGAAGAGACTGTATATTTTTTTGCACCATCTGATTTGTTTTCTAGTAAAAATTCAGCTGGAGGAAATCCTTCTGGCATTTTTTTAATTTTCTGGCATTTTGCGGAATAACCTTTTAAAAACTTCCCTTCACGCTGAAAATTTATAAACGCATTGTAGCATTCTTGTGTTGCTGCAACTAAAAGCAAGCCTTCTGTTTCCGTGTCAATTCTATGCACAAGTCCGTGTTCTATTGCTTTTTTTCCGGAAATTTCCAGAAGATATGGGTACAGTTTTGCAGCTTGTGTAAACGCGCATTCCTCTCCTTCAAAAAGTGGCGCGCTTGGAAGTCCTCGTGGCTTTTTTATAACAACAAACGGATTTTCCTTCGACGGCTCAATGACAATCTGTATCTGTTTTTCTGCATCCATTGTCTGTTACTTGTCCTTTGGAAGAATTATTTTTGTGTAGTCGCGCTTTAAAACTTTCATAACTTCTATAAAACGTTCAGGTGTTGGAGATTTAAAAGTTGAAAGTTCTTCTTTGCCAGGAATTTTTATTTTCAAAAGCCTTGCGTTCAGCATGAGAGTTGCCTTTGGAAATTTTTTATCCTGATGCGCATAAATTCCGTCGCCAAGAATAGGACAGTTTAGGTATTTCATGTGCACCCGTATTTGATGTGTTCTTCCTGTGTTTATCCGAACTTTCATCAAGGAATATTCTCCGTAGCAGCTTATGCATTCGTAGTAGCTTTCGGCAGGCTTTCCTTCTTCCGTGTCAACTACAGCCTTGAACCTTTTTCTTTCTTTTGGGTCGCGGATTATATTTGTCTGAATAATTCCATGCTGATGCTGAGGTCGGCCAATGCAGATTGCAATGTATTCTTTTACAATTGAACTGTGGTTTCTAAACTGGGCTGAAAGGAATTCTTCTGTGTCGTGATTTTTTGCAGTTATAATTATGCCGGAAGTTTCTTTGTCCAGCCTGTGAACAATTCCCGGTCTGCGGTTTGAAAGAATTTTTGAAACCTGCCCTTCCTTTAGTTCTGGAATTGATTCTCTTCCCCAATGATATAAAAGCGCGTTTACCAAAGTGCCTTTCCAGTTTCCTGCGGCAGGATGAGTCACCATTCCCTGCTTTTTATTTACAACGCAGACATTTTCATCTTCATAAATAATATCAAGCGGAATATTTTCAGGCTCAATATTGTCTGGAACATTTTCTTCCCACTGAATATCGATTATATCATTTGCCTTTACTTGGCACGAAATTTTTTGCTTTTTACCGTTTACTTGAATGCAGACAATTCCGCTTTTCAGTTTGCTTCTGTTCATTCCGTTTGGAAGAGACGCAATATATTTATCTAGCCGGATTTCACCTTTATAAGTTGGAGGAACTTTGTTTGTAAAAAAAGACATCTATTGCTCCGAAGTTAAATTTTCATTTTTTGTATTTTCGCTTTCTTGAAACGGAACTACTATAATTTGATCGTGGCTTTCAAGAATTTTCTGCTGGCGTTTTTTTTCGTTGTGGCGTTTTGCAAGATTTATCGCAAGGTCTGAAAATCCAATAAGCACACCTGCGCCAATTGAAGCGCAAAAAATTTTCATCTGCTCCCCTTCTGAAAAAGAAGTGCCTTTAGTAAAAGGAGTTTCAAAAGTTGAAGAGTTTCCAGAAAAATACTGGTATGCGCTGTAGCCCAAATTCACACTGATTGCGACAAACGGAACTGCTCCAAGCGAAACAATTTCAAACCGCCTCAAATCTTTTGACCACTGCGGAAATTCATTTTCGGTGTATGGTTCTGGAGTTGAGTCTGTATTTTCCGAAGACTGCGAAAAAACTTGCAACGGAAAAAAAAGAGGCAAAATAAAAACAATCAAAATAAAATGAAAATTTTTCATCCTGCTAAGAGTAGTCGCGTTCTCCAAACAATGCCGTTCCTATACGGATCAATGTGCTTCCTTCTTCGATTGCAATTTTATAGTCGCCGCTCATCCCCATGCTAAGCTCGTTTATTTCAAGGGAAGGAAAATTTTTATTTAGTTCATCTTTTAAATTTCTTAGTTCAGAAAAAGATGCGCGGATAAGTTTTTCGTCCTGCGTAAAAGGCGCCATTGTCATAAGTCCTTTTGGAACAATGTGCGGATAAATTCCATTTGCGCAGTTTTCTACTGATTTCAGCAATGCAGCTTTTTCCTTATAGCCGCTTTTTGAATCTTCGCCAGTGTGAATTTCAAAGAACACTTCAATTTTCTTTTCAAATTTTGCGCATTGCTTTTCAATTTCCGCTAAAAGCTCTTCTCTGTCTACGGACTGAATGCAAGATGCGATTTCAACTGCCTTTTTTACTTTGTTTGTCTGAAGGCTTCCGATTATGTGAAGCACTGGCTTGATTTCTGAAACTGAATTTATCTGATTAAATTTTGCAAAAGCTTCTTGCACTCGGTTTTCACCAAAAAGCATTTGTCCAGTTTTTAACGCAGCCAAGACATCTTCCACAGGATGAAATTTGCTTACAGCGCAAAGTTTTACACAGCCTTCATTTCTGCCGGATTTTTTTTCAGCTTCTTTAATCTGATTTCTAACTGATTCAAAATTTTCTGCAATTTGTTCTGCTGTCATTTTTTTGAGCCTCTTTTTACATTTTATCAGATTGCTTGAGTTGGCTCAACATATCCGAAATCTTTATAAAATCCTCGACTGATAAATTTTCTGCGCGTTCACTTTTTGAGATTCCGCATTTTTCAAAAAATTCTTCCGCTGAAATATTTTCCGGGAGAAGTGGCTTTATATTATTCTGGATTGTTTTTCTTCTCGCGGCAAAAAGAGCATGGACAACTTTTACAAAAAGCGCAGAGTTTCCGCTGAAAGGCTTTTCTTTTTTTGTCATAACAACTGCCTGAGACGAAACTGTAGGACGCGGCCAAAAACTGCTTGAGCCAAGAACAAGATCCAGTTTTACATTATAGCCCCACTGGCACAAAACGCTGAATGCAGAATAATTTTCAGTTCCCTTTTTTGCTGCCATTCGCTGGGCAACTTCTTTTTGAACTGTAAAGACGCATTTTTCGAAAACAACATTTTCTGTGATTGTATCGGCAATAAAAGTCGCCGCAATATTATATGGAAGATTTCCAAAAAGTTTTGAAGGTTTTTGCGGATTTTCTGCGAATGATTTTTTCCAGTTTTTTAAAACATCGCCTTCTACAATTTTAACTTTCCCTGATTTTTCCTGTTTGGGAAAAAATTTCTTTAATATAGAAATAAAGCCTCTGTCGATTTCAAAGACTTCAAGGTTTGCGCCGCTTAAAAGAATAAGTTCTGTCATGCAGCCAAGTCCAGGTCCGATTTCCCACACAAGCTCATCTTTTTTCAATTCAAGAAGAGAAATAATTTTTTCCCTTGCAGACTGGTTTATCATAAAGTTCTGTCCGAATTTTTTTTGCATTGCCATTCCTGCCTGCTCAAGAAAAGCTTTTAATTCAGATGGCGAATTATAATCTGGATGATTCATATTTGCTCCAAAAAGTTAAAATTCTACAAGCGGCAAAAGCGCAAAAAGTTCTGCCGTCAATTTTATTATCTGATAAAGAAAATTCATTATAGCTCCAAAGAACGGAGAAAGAAAAGGTATCATAAAAGAAAGCAAAATTGCAACCATGGCAAAAGTCAAAAATATGCTTACAAGCGGACACACTGCAACTGAAGCAAGAATTCCTCCGGGTGCTGCTGATTTAAAAAGCGCAAGGCTTACGGGAAAAGTCGCGCTTTGTGCGCCGGCAGAAACTGAAAGTGAATCTGAAATTTTTTTAGGAAAAAATGATTGAAAAAAACATTTAAATGCATTTCCAAAAAGAAGAATTCCTGCAAGCGCGCCATAAGAAAGTATAAACGCCGCTGAAAAAATGTCATCAGGAAAAATCATGCAGTGAAGCAAAAACACAAAGCAAAGAACCTTGAAAAAATTTACCTGAACGCAAAAGAAAATTCCACAGAAAAGCAGAATTAATGAGCAGAGCAATGCGCGAAACAACGAAGGTGAAAGTCCTGCAAACCATACAAAAAATAAAATTCCAAAAAGCCTAAGCCAAAAGTCAAATTTTTTTCCAAGAATTTTTTTTCCAGTTCCGCCTGCAATTGATGAAAAAAAAGAAAGGTGCATTCCGCTTAATGCAAGAACGTGGGAAAGTCCTGCGTTTCTAAAAGTTTCGCATAAGGAGTTGTCTGTGTATTCTCTTGAGCCGGAAAGCAAAGCCAAAATAAAACCGCCTGCGCTTCCCCAGCCGTACATGAGCCTTTTGAATGCAAGCCTGCAAAAAGATCTGAACCTGGAAATTTTTTGTTTTAATGTCGGAGACTTCTCTAATTGTTCTGCGCTTTCTGCTGAAAAGAATGACTTTGAAAATTTTCCGTAAAATGTTACAGCTTCGCCTTCTTCAATGATTACTCCGTTTTTTGAAGATGAATATAATTTTCCAGGATATAAAGATTCAATGATTTTCGCAGGAACAAGAACGGAAATTTTTCCAGATGCCTGCGAATTTATTTTTACGCTGGAAATTTCACCTGAAACAGAATCAAGCTTTATTTTTAGAATGTAAGATTTTCCAGAAGAAATTTTTGAAGGATTGGAGCAAACT
Source organism: Spirochaetales bacterium (assembly GCA_030540405.1). GTDB lineage: Bacteria > Spirochaetota > Spirochaetia > Treponematales > Treponemataceae > Treponema_D. The sequence goes on along the minus strand of JAUNWH010000001.1, from coordinate 117,892 downwards.
ATGCCGGATGCACTGTCTATTTTTTCCAAAGGAATCAGGCTTTTATATGGAAAACGCTCTTTGCATTTAAAAAAGCCTGAGTAAATAAAAATGCAGAATATTACCGCCGCTAGAACAAAAGGACTTAGAAAATTTTCTTTTAAGAATTCTACCACTTTAATTTTGCAAGGGCATTTTTTGCGGCAGCTATAACCTCCTCTGGATAATCAAGATAAGTTGCATAAAGCAGGCTGTCAAAAGCGGCCTTGTCGCCCATGTCCCCCAGTGAATTGATTAAAGAAAGCACAACGGCTTTGCTAGGAGGCAGATTTTTTTCAGTTTGCTTGTTTAGAAAATCAAGATAAGATGAAAGCGCCGAAGAAGTTTCCGCAGAAGAAACAGAAGCTATATTTTTTATTGTAGAAGAAAAGTCTTCATCAGAAAGATTTCCGTTTTCATATTCTTGTCTAATTCCGTTAAAGCATGAGGCAATCAAAGATGCGGCTCTAGTCCATTTTGTGTCAGAAAATACTTGAAGGCAGACAAGAGTCAAATCTAGTTTGCTTCCTGAAAAATCAGGTTTTGCTCCTTCAATATTATATATAACTGAAGACAATGCGTTTTCTGCAGCTTCTCCGCAAATTTTTTTTGAAACTTTTGGATTTTCATCAAGTCTTCTTAAAATCAAAATCTTTTTTTCAATTGGAACAGTTGACAAAAACTGAAGAATTTCCTTTTCACTTTCGTTTGCAAGACCACCGTAAGATGAAGCCAAGATTGCGCTGTAAGACGGCCAGACATCGAGAATGTCAGCAATAAAAAGCATATTGAACGATGCGGAATTTCCGTAGGAGCCCATAAAAAGAACTGCCTTTAAAAGAGCTTCGTCCATTTCCTGCGATTTTTGCATTTTGCTGTAGAAAAAATCATTTACAAGATAAAGATTTTCAGGCGACTGAAAAACAGAAAAAGCATCAATAACTGCAATCTTTATTTTTGAATCGCTGAAGATTTTAAAAATTGTCCTGAGTTTTTCAGAGATGATTTTTTCCTTGCCTTTGCTGTTTCCTGCTGTAAGCGATTTTACAGAAGTTTCCACAAGATTTATAAAATCAGCATCTGAACTAAGAGCGTCATAGGCTGAAATTGAAAAGTCAAGAGATGCGATTGCAATTGAAGAATCTCCTGCCGCGCTTGCCGACTCAACAACTTGTTTTTTTTCAACCAAGTTTCCTTTGTAAAAGTCAGACATATAAGATTCCTGCGCATGGCAAAATCCGCAGACTGAAAGAGCAATTAAAAATATTTGTTTAAATAAAATTTTTTTCATAGCAAATCTTCTTCAATAAATAATATAAAATATATAGAAAAATTTCTACACTTTCATGTATCCTCAAAAACTACTGGCTTGAATTTTCCTGCTGAATATTTTCATCTGAGCTGTTTTCCTCTTGAGTTTGTTTTTCTTCCGAAGAAGCCTGCTCAATCGCCTGATGAATTTCTTTTTGCTCCTGCGGAATCACGTTGTAAACAAATGCGAGAACTGTGTTTCTCATGCCTTTATCAATGTGCGTGCATTCAAAATGAATTCTTGACTGGCCAAGCTGGCTGTTCCACTCAACTGCTCTGATTACGCCGTGCATGACAACGAGCGCGCCGTTTATTTCAAACTGAATTTTTATGCGGACATTTGATTTTCCTTTTCCGCCGATTCTTATCATTGCTCCGTCTTCGCTTATGTCTTCAAGAAGGCATTTGTATCCGGGCGCAGTTTCAACTTTGTCGTATTCAATTTTTTCGCCTTGCTGGACAATGTACATCTGCGCATAAATTTCGCATTTGCATCTTATTGACTGCCTTTTTTGAGTGCGGTCAAGTTTTGTTGAATGCATTAAAAACAAAGCTTTGTCGCTTCTGAAAATTCCAGTTCCAATAACTTTTGTGTCAAACGCATATCCTGCGTCTCCGTTTCTCCAAAAGTAAACTGAAATTTCTTTTCCGTCCCATTCAGATTCAGAAAGAAATTCCGGCCGCTTGGACTGCTTTGAAATTTGATACGGAAGAAGAATTATTAGCTGAGTTCCGTTGTTTAAAATGCGCGACTTAAAAACGCCTTTGCCTTTTAAAATGACGCTTAGCTTTTGGTTTGTGTCAAGTGATTTTGTGCTTTCTATTCCGCGTTTGTTTTCCTTGTCAAGAATTACGCGCGTTTTGAATTTGTAAAGCTTTTCAAGGAATGCCTGAACCTGCGTTGAGTCTTCCGCGCCTTTTTGCTTTGCCTCTTCGATTACTGAAGAAATGCATCTGTTCACGGAATTTTCTGAAATGTAAAGTGAAAGCGGCTCTTCAATTCCGCATTTTTTTGCAAGCTGCCATAGCGCGGAAATTTCAGAATGCTTAAATCCGTAGTCAAAGCCCTTTGAGAAAAAATTCATTTTTTCAGTTGAAGCCTTGTACAATTTAAAAAGCGTAAAAATAAAAGCAAGAGTTATAATTACGGAAATTAAAGCAGGCACAAAACCACCTCCAAGAATTCTATGCGTTTACATATTTATTATAGTAAATTTTGCACTTTCTTGATAGTATAACATATCAAAATGAAAAAAAGATACATTTTAGCAGAGTTTTTAGTTGTTTTTGTTTTTTTGCTGATTCCGCCGATTTTTGCAGACAAAGGAGCTTATTTAAGTGAAGAATTTTCTTTTTCTGTGCTGGCTGAATTTTTTATTGCGGCGATTCTTCAGTTTCAATTTAAAATAGAAAACAAATGCGAAAAAAAATCCGCAAATGAAAAATTCATTTTTCTTGTAAGCTCATTGAAATGGGGCGCGCTCACACTTGGATTTTTAATGCTGATTTTCGCTGCCGTTCATGCTTTTTCCTTTGCATTTAAAATTTCTTCCGCTCAAACTGAAATTTTATTAAAAAATCCTGAAAGTTTTTTGTCTTGGATTTTTCTTATTTTTACATTGGCAGCCGGAGCGTTTTTTGAAGAAGCTGTTTACCGGCAATTTGTTCCAGAAACTTTAAATTCACTTTTAGGAAAATGGAAAATCCCAGTGGAAATATTTTCAGTCGTAATTTTTGCGCTTGCCCACAGATATTTAGGCTGGATTTCTGTTTTCAATGCGGCTTTTTGCGGAGCCGTCCTTAGGCTTTGTAGAATAAAAACAGCTTCAATCGCGCCTTCTTTTGCAGCTCATTTTATCTACAACCTTTCGCTTATTGTATTTTCCGTGCTGTTGTAAAACTTTATAATCATTGGTATACTTTGAGAATAATTTTCGCATGAGGAATTTTATGAAATATACAGATACAAGAGATAAAAAAGTAAGTGTTGATTTTAGAACTGCGGTTTTGAATGGAATGAATGCAGAAACTGGAGGACTTTATATGCCGACTGAATTTCCGCGTCTTGAAAATTCATTTTTGGAGCGCAATCCAGAACCTTCATTCCGCGAAATTGCTTATGAAATGGCAAAGCCTTATGTTGAAAATGAAATTCCAGACACAGACTTGGAATCTATAATTCAGGATTGCTATCCGTTTTCTTCAAAAGTTGTTCCGATTGATCCTGTAACTTATGTGCTTGAGCTTTTCCATGGGCCGACTTGCGCGTTCAAGGATTTTGGAGCAAGATTTATGGCGCGTGTAATGTCATATTTCAACCGCTCGGAAAATGACAATCTTCATATTTTGGTTGCAACTTCCGGGGACACAGGTTCTGCTGTAGGAAGCGCGTTTCACAATGTTCCGGGAATCGATGTTACAATCCTTTATCCGGACGGAAAAATTTCGCCATTGCAGGAAAAGCAGCTTTCAACTTTTACAGGAAATGTCCGCGCGTTGAAAGTAAAGGGAACTTTTGACGACTGCCAGAAACTTGTAAAAACTGCGTTTACAGATAAAGATTTAAGGTCTAAGTTCAGGCTTTCTTCTGCAAACTCAATAAATATTTCCCGTCTTTTGCCGCAGTCTTTCTATTATATGTATTCATCTCTTGTTGTAAAAAAGAGAATTCCGTTTGACAGCAAAAATGGAGGTGAAGCAATCATTGTTGTTGTTCCAAGCGGAAATTTTGGAAACCTTACATCAGGACTTATAGCTCGTGAAATGGGAGCGCCTATAACAGGATTTGTTGCCGCGACAAATTCAAATCACACAGTGCCGGATTGGATTGCAAGCGGTGATTATAAAACTCGCCCTTCAGTTGCAACCTTGAGCAATGCAATGGATGTTGGAGCTCCTAGCAACTATGAAAGAATTGCCGCAATGTATTCGCTTGACCAAGTAAGAAATCTTTTTGCTTCATACTGGACTGATGACGAAGGAACAATTGACGGAATAAAAAGCTGCAAGAATAAAACAGGATACGTAATAGATCCGCACGGCGCAGTTGCCTGGAAAGCATGGAATGATATGCGCGGCGGTGAAATGGAAAAACTTGTAAACGGCCAGAAAAATGATTTTACAAAGCCTGGTCTTACACCGAATATTCCTTCCTGGGCAAATGCTGTTGTAAACAAAAAAGCATCTGCAATAATTCTTGAAACTGCTCACCCTGCAAAATTCGGCGCAACAGTTTACAAGGCAATTGGACAAGAACCGGAGCTTCCTGAGCGTCTGGAAAAAGTTATTTCTCTTCCTGATAACGCTATTCCAATGAGCAAAGATTACGACTCATTTAAGGAATGGCTGGTTTCAAACTTGTAGAACTTTTATAAAAAAGCCTCGGATTTTTCCGAGGCTTTTTTCATCAATAATTATAATAACTAAAAAAATTATTCAGTTTTATATATAAGATTTCTTTTTTCAAGTTCTAAAAGAATTTTCTCTACTATTTGCTCTGGAGTGAATGAAGCCGTATTAATCTTTAAATCTGCAAAGTCAAAACTACTGTTGTCAATGTTGTAAAGTTTTTTATACCGGCGGCTGTCTTCTGAATCTCTCATCGCAGTGAAGTTTTTTATTTCTTCAAGTGAACCGCCCTCTCTGTTTAGAATTCTTTGCGCGCGGACATTATCATCAGCAATAAGATAAACTTTTAAATCAGCTTCTTTTAGCATCCAAATTGCAAGACGGCTTCCAAGAATACAACTTTCTTTTTTTGCAAGCTCAACTTGTCTTGTGTCAACTGCAATGTCGTAGCTGTCATCGGTTTTTGCATTTTCAATTACCTGGGCAAGTGTAAGACTTTTTTCTGCCGCAAGCTGACGGAAAGTAAAGTTTATAAGTTTTACATTCAGTCTTTGTGCAAGCAAAGTACTTACGGTTGTGTTTCCGCAGCCAGACTTTCCGCTTATGGCAACTCTAAGTTCTTTTCCTTGAGGAATTTTATAATTCATAACAGCTCCTATTCAATATTTTTGCCCTGCTCTCTTATGTTTTCAAGGGCGTTCTTTGCGTCAATTACTTTTTCGCCGACTTCTGTAAACTGATTTTTGCTTCCGATTGTATTGATTTCGCGGTTCGCTTCCTGACAGATAAAATCAATTTTTTTACCCGGAATAGGATTTTCATTGATTTCTTTTCTAAGAGCCTGCAAGTGGCTCTGAAGCCTGATGATTTCCTCATTGATTGTGTATTTTACAATCATCGCCGCAGTTTCAGTCATTATGCGGTTTTCGTCTGCTTTGTCGGCAAGAAGTTCATGGAACTTTGCTGAAATTTGCTCGCGGAATCTTTTTTCCATTTCTGGCTGCCACTTCTTAAAAAATGCGGCGCATTCATCAAGTGTAGAAAGTTTTTCAAGCAAATCGCTTTTTAAATTTTCGCCTTCACGTTTTCTGTCTTCAATAAATTGCGAAAGAACTTCAGAAAAAACGCCTTCAATTTTTTTCCAGTAAGATTCAGCGTCGTATTCATGGAAAACATTTAAAACGCCTTCCTGCGAAACAATAAGGCTCAAAGGAATTTCGGATTCTGATTTTCCTAAGGCCTTTGCAATTTCTAAAATCGCATCGCTGTACATTTTTGCCGCAGCTGGATCTGCGCTGACTTTTGCAGTTGAATTGGTGTTGCGAATTCTGATTGTCAAGTCGATTTTTCCACGGACAATTTTTTCGCTTACAGTTTTTCTGATTCTTGCTTCAAGCGGATTCAAAAAAGACGGAATGTTTACATACAAATCCAAGAAGCGTGAGTTAACTGATTTTATTTCAACGCTTATCTGCGTGTTTTCTACAATGGCTTCTTTAAAGCCGTAGCCTGTCATGCTGTTCATATATTTTTCCTAAACCTTAAATTTTTCAAGAACCATTTGTCCGACTTTAAAATTGTCTCCGGCTCCCATTGTAACAAAAACGTAACCGTCTTTTGCATCGGACTTTTTGTTCAGCTCGCTTTCTATGATTTGTGCTGCTTCTTCAAATTCTTTTGCATAGACAACATTAGGATGATACTTTTTTGCGTGCTCGGCAAGAATTTTTCCAGTTACGGTTGAGCTGTCTGCTTTTTCGCGCGCGCTTCCGTAGATTTTATTTATGACAACCAGATCTGCGCTTTCAAAACTTGATGCGAACTCTTCAAGCAAAGCCGCTGTCCGTGTGTAAGTGTGGCTCATAAAGTCAACGATAATTTTGTGGTCTTTATAAAATTGCCTGAATCCAGTCAAGGTTGTTTTTATTGCTGTCGGATGATGTCCGTAGTCATCAATAAAAATTATGTCCTGTCCGAATTTATTTTTTGCGCGTCCTACAATTTCACTGCGGCGTTTTCCGCCTGAAAATTTTTCAAGGCCTTTTTTTAGCTTGTCAAAATATTCCTGCGGATTTTTTCCGGCAATCTTTAAAAGCCTGCAGCACAGAGCAAATGCCGCTGCTGCATTTCTTGCGTTGTGTTTTCCGGGTACATGAAGAGCGCATTCAGTTTTTCCAATTGTAAAATATTGTTTCCCGCCTTCAACTTTTCCAAACAAAAGTTTAAAGTCGCCTTCCGCGTTTTCTCCGTAAGGAATAAAATTTATGTCGCTTCGTTTTTTCTTTGCAAGAGCGGCAGTTTCACAAGCGCCTTTGTCGTCAGCGCAAAAAATCAAGTCGCCGTTTTGTGGAAGCTTGCAGATGTAGTCAACGAAAGCATTTTGAATGTCGGCAAAAGTCGGATAGTAATCCTGATGGTCGCTTTCAACGGATGTCAAAATTATTTTCTGCGGACAAAAAGACATAAAGTGCCGCTGATATTCGCAGGTTTCTGCAACAAAATATTTTTTTTCATCTGAATCTAAATTTGAAAATTCTTGGGAGGTCATTGTGCAGGAATTTCCAAAAGAAGAAATAATGCTTCCTGCTAAAACTTGAGACGGAAGGTCAAGATCCTTTAGCATTGTTCCTGCAAGACCTGTTGTTGTGGTTTTTCCATGGACACCGCAAATTCCGCAGCTGTATGCAGTCCTTGAGATTTCACCTAAAGCCTCGCTGTACAAAAGAAGCGGAATGCCAAGCTTTTTTGCCTGCGCAAGGTCTGGATTTTTTTCAGGTGAATACGCGCTTGAATAAATTACAAGCTGAGTTTTTTCTGTAACATTTTGCTCGCTGAACGGAAGAGCTTTTATTCCAAGTTTTTCAAGAATTTCATCTGTGTAGAATCTTTCTGAAACGTCGCTGCCTGTAATTATAGCTTTTCGGGCGGAAAGAATTTCCACAAGAGCCGCCATTCCAGTTCCCTTGATTCCAACAAAATGTATATGAACTCCGGCTAAGTTCTGGGGAAGAATCGATTTTTCCATGGAAGCCATTTTACAATAGAAACAATGTTTTTGCAAATAATGGAATTATGCTGAAAATCGCATTAGGAAAATTCCCGAACGCTCGTCTGTGCGAAAACAGAAATCTGGATTTTCCCTAAATATAGAATTTACAAAATGCTGGTTTCGGGATCTTCGTGATTGGACTGTAAAAAAGCAGCCATCGGAAAAACTCCGAAGACTGCATATTTTCATTTATCCAAGGCAAATCTGGTTTAGGATATTTTCGTAAAGTTCCTGCTTGCCGGAAGTTTTTGCAACTTGCTCATAAGGCTTTGCAAGTGAAGCAACCTGATCAAGTGTTAGCTTTCCTTCAGCGAAGGCTTTTCCGTTGCCAGATTCAAAGCTTGCGTAGCGTTCTTTTACCATTGAAGGAATACGTCCGTCTTCAATAAGTTGAACGGCTTTTTCAAGTCCGCGCGCAAAAATATCCATTCCGCCGATGTGGGCAATAAACAAATCTTCTGGATCAACTGAATTTCTCCTGACTTTCGCATCGAAGTTGAGTCCGCCTGTTGTGAATCCGCCCATTCTGATTACTTGAAGCATTGCCTGTGTTGTTTCGTAAATGCTTACCGGGAACTGATCTGTGTCCCATCCGTTTACAGGATCTCCGCGGTTTGCGTCGATTGAGCCAAGCATTCCGTTGTCTACGCAGACTGTAAGCTCATGCGCAAATTCGTGTCCTGCAAGCTCGGCATGGTTCGCTTCAATATTCAGCTTGAAGTCTTTGTCAAGACCGTGGGCGCGGAGGAATCCGATTACAGTTTCTGAGTCATAGTCATACTGATGCTTTGTCGGCTCCATTGGCTTAGGCTCAATGTAGAAGCAGCCTGTGAATCCCTGTTTTCTTGCGTAGTCGCGCGCCAAAGTAAGCATCATGGCAAGGTGCTCTTTTTCTGCCTTCATATCTGTGTTCAAAAGGCTCATGTAGCCTTCTCTTCCGCCCCAGAATGTGTAGCCTGCTCCGCCAAGTTTGATTGTGTTGTCGATTGCGGCCTTTATCTGGCTTGCTGCCTGCGTAACTACATCGAAGTCAGGATTTGTTGCGGCTCCGTTCATGTAGCGTGGATTGTTGAATACGTTTGCAGTTCCCCAAAGAAGTTTTACGCCTGTTTCTTTTTGTCGCTCAAGCAGAATGTCTGTAATATGTGAAAGTTTTTTCTCACTGTCGGCAGGGCTTGTTCCTTCTGGGCAGATGTCGCGGTCGTGCCATGCGTAGTATCCGCAGCCGAGCTTGGTTATAAATTCAAATGCCGCGTCAACTTTTTCTTCTGGAGTTTTCCAAGTGAATTCGCGTGTTCCGCTTCCAAATGGATCTCCTCCGTCGGCGCAGAAAGAATGCCAGTAGGCTACTGTGAATTTGAGCCAGTCCTTCATCTTTTTGCCCATTACAACTTTTTCAGCATCATAGTATTTAAAAGCAAGCGGATTTTTTGACTCCGGGCCTTCATACTTGATCTGACCAATTCCTGGGAAATATTCTTTTGAACCTTTGAAAAATGACATAAGTCCTCCTAAAAGCCTGATAAGCTTTCTTTTATTTTAAAGCCTGCAACGCAAGTTTTTTTATTTGTACAATGGCGAAAGCTGGTTCACCAAAATTTTATATTCCTCAAATGCCTTGGTGTATTCCTGAACATTTTTTTCATTCGGCAAAGTTGTCTTAGAGTCATCAAGCTCAACGTGTGTTTCTGCGAGGCTTTCCATTGAAACTGGACTTCCTTGCAATTTTTTTAGGCACCACAAAGCCTGAAGTGCAGCTCCGAATGCCGCGGCTTCCGATGAAACTGGAACTTTTACAGGAAGGTTCATAATGTCCGCTGCAATCTGCCTCCACACTTTGCTTTTTGCGCCTCCTCCAGTCAATCGGAGTTCTTTTGGTGTGAATCCGTGCTTCTTAAATGAATCAAGTCCTGCCCTCATTGAATATACTGCGCTTTCAAGTGCCGCCCTTGCGATGTTGGCTCGGTTGCAGTTTGCTACAGTAAGTCCAGTTATGCTTGCTTTTCCGTGCGGTAGATTCGGAGTTCTTTCTCCATTAAAAAATGGAAGCACAAAAACGCCATCACATCCCGGCTTTGACTTTTCAGCTTCAGCATCGAATTCCTTTACATCAAGATTTAAAAGCGTCCTGATTTCTTCGGAAGAAACCGTGCAGTTCATTGTGCAAAGAAGCGGCAAATATCCGCCGGAAGAAGAGCAGAATCCAGAAATGCCTTCCGCAGGATCAGCAACAGAAGAATCACTGAAGCCATACAAAGTTCCGGAAGTTCCCATGCTCATTGTAAGTGTTCCGCTTTTTACGGCTCCAGTTCCGATTGCGCTCATCATGTTATCTCCGCCGCCAGAAGAAACAGGCGCACCCTCTGGAATTCCAAGCCAGTCAGCGGCTTCTTTTGAAACAAATCCTGAAGGCTCGTCGCTTGCAATAATTTTTGGAAGTTTTTCTATAAGCGACTCATCAATTGCCGCGCAAATTTTTTGAGACCATATTTTTTCTTTTGAATTGAACAAGGCAGTTCCTGAAGCATCGCCCTGCTCCATCACATAATTTTTTGTAAGAAGAAAATTCAAATAATCATGAGGAAGCATTATGTAATAGAGTTTTTCAAAAAGCTCTTTTTTATGCAGCTTGAGCCATAAAATTTTTGGAGCTGTAAATCCTGGCAAAATAAAATTCTGAACTTCTTTTACAACTTCATTTTGCCCACCAGCAGCGTTTGTAATAAGCTCGCATTCTTTTGCAGTTGAAGTGTCGTTCCAAAGCTTTATATTGTAAAGCGGATTTCCTTCTGAATCCAAAGGAACAAAACCGTGCTGCTGCCCTGAAACTCCAAGTGCCTGTATTGATTTTTTTCCTTCCGCAGAAAGTTTTGAAAAGCAGACCTCAAGTCCTTTTTTGTACCATTCAGTTTTTTGCTCTCTTGTTCCGTCTGACTCAGAAATAAGTTCCATTGGGCAGGACGAGCTTTCCAAAGTTTTTCTATTTTCGTAGTCATAAAGAACAACTTTCATGCTTTGTGTTCCCAAGTCAATTCCAGCGACAGTTTTCATAAAAACCTCCAAAAAAATTAAAATTCGTTTCGCTTGTAAAAATAGTATCAACCCGAAATCCCTATAAAGCAATACAGAAAACTGATTTTATATATCCAAAATTGATTTTTCATGCTAAAATATTTAAAACAAACAGGAAAAATGCCGTGGAAATAAAAGAAACTGCCTTTATTTACAAATTGATTGCCGGGGAAAAACTTGCCTGGCACGGACGCTATCATTCGCATGGAGAAATGGAATTTGAAATTCATTTTTTTTCTGAAGGCGAAGGCACGTTTTTTTCAAACAGAACTTCTTACAGCATAAGGAATAACACCTTGTTTCTTGTTTTTCCGCGTGAATTTCATTCAATTCTTCCAAAAGAAGTAAGAAAGCCTCTTACTTACTATGCAGTTCTTTTTTCGCTGAGCAAATCCGAAAAAAAGCTATATCAATTATTGATAAATTCTTCGAGCAGAAAAAAAAATCAGCCAGTCGCCAGCAACGAAACTGCTTCAATAAAATTTATACTTGAAGACATAATGAAGTTTTCAAAGTCGGATTCTGCTGACTTAAAAAAATCTGCGGAGCTGCTTCTTGAAAGCTGCCTGTTCCGCTGGTTTGGAAAGCAAAATAAAACTGAAAGAAAGATCGCAGAGCAAAAAAAATCAAAATCTGCAAAAAGCTATGTCGAGCATTCGATAAAATTTATGGAGAAAAAAGTTTACGCAAGATGCAGTGTTTCAGAAGTTGCGAATTTCTGTGGAATTTCAGAAGAGCATTTTATCCGCATTTTTAAAGATGAAATGCAGATGACTCCGCACCAATATTTTATGCGGCTAAAAATTCAAACGGCTGCCCTCGCCTTGATAAATTCCTCGAGCACAGTTTCTGAAATTGCGGATGAATTTTCTTTTGAAAATCAGTTTCATTTTTCAAGAGTATTCAAAAAATGCACCGGACTTGCTCCGTCTTCTTACCGAGCTGCATTTTCATCGTAAAACTAAAAAGAATTCATTAAAAGTTCGTAGGCTTCAACAATCATTCTGGTTTTATTTGTTGCAACTTTTTTTAACACAGGATTTTTGTCATATTTATCTGGATGAAAATATTTCAGTTTTTCTTTGTAAGCTTTCTTTACGTCATTTGAATTTGCAGAAGCGGTTATATCAAGAAGCCTGCAAGCGCGTTCAATTTCTGGTGTTATTTTTTTTAAATATGAAAATTTATTATTTAAAAGTTCTGTTTGTTTTTTTTGTTCTGTTTTTGTTTTATTTTTGCTGACATTTTCTTTAGTAAAATTTTTTTCTGATTTTTTTTCTTCATGCGGAATTTCTTCTTCAGAATATTTTATTTTCTTTTTAAACTTTACTTGCCCGGATTTTAAAGTTTCATTTAAAAGATCACCGAGCTTGTCATACATTGTCTCCATCTGATTTTTCCTCGTCTTCGCCCCACTCTGAAAGTTTTCGCTGCAATGTTTTTCTTCCGATTCCAAGAATATCCGCAGTCTTGCTTTTGTTATTTTTGTTTGACGCCAAATTTTGCTGAATGATTATTTTTTCAGCTTCATCTAAAGTTATTCCGAATGGAATTGCAATGCTGTTTTCCTGCGAGCTTTTTGCTACTGCAGGCGGAAGATCTTCAATATTTATTTCATCTCCTGAACTCATTACAACTGCGCTTTCAACACAATTGCGAAGTTCCCTTATGTTTCCCGGCCAGTCATATTTCATAATTGCAGCTTTTGCTTTTCCAGAAAATCCTTTTACTGTTTTTCCATTTTCTTTATTGAATTCTTCCAAGAATGCTGAAATTAAAAGAGGCAAATCACTTTTGCGTTCCCGAAGCGGCGGAACATGAATATGAATTACATTCAGCCTATAATACAAATCTTCCCGAAATCTTCCAGCTTTTATTTCTTCCTCAAGATTTTTATTTGTCGCCGCAATTACACGGACATCAACTTCTATAGTCTGCTCCCCGCCAACGCGTTCAAATTTTTTTTCAGCAAGAACTCTAAGAATTTTTATCTGGACATTTTGATTTATTTCCCCGATTTCATCAAGAAAAATTGTGCTTCCGTGGGCAAGTTCAAATCTGCCTTTTTGCAAATGATCTGCACCAGTAAAAGCTCCTTTTTCATGTCCGAAGAGTTCGCTTTCCAAAAGAGTTTCACTTAGAGCCGCGCAGTGAACATTTATCATAGTCTTGTCATGCCGTGGAGACAAAGCATGAATCGCTCTTGCAACAACTTCTTTTCCAACTCCGCTTTCACCAGTGATAAGAACGCTCGCCTTGGACGCAGCAGCTTTTTTTATTGTCTCTTGAATTTTTTGCATTATAGCGGAAGAACCTATCATTTCTTTTAATGCAGAATTTTCAGCGACTTCTTTTTTTAATTCCTGATGTTCAATTTTTATTTGCCTGCTTTCCAGAGCGCGCTTTACAATCATTCCAAGCTGATCAAGATTCAATGGTTTTGTAAGAAAATCGTAAGCGCCATGTCTCATTGCATCTACTGCGGAATCTATGCTTCCGTGGCCAGTAAGAATAATGACGGGGATTCCCGGAGTTTCTGTTACAACATGATTTAAAACTTCTTCGCCTGAAATTCCCGGCATTCTTAAATCCGTGATTACCAAATCTATGTCGCCTTTTGAAATCAGCTCAAGTCCTTCTTTACCAGAAGCCGCTGTTTTTACATTGTAATCTTCAAGTTCAAAATTTGCCGCAAGTCCTTCCCGGATATTTTTTTCATCATCTATAATTAGAATTGTGAATTTCAATTTTTCCTCCTAAAAAAAGAATCAAGCAAAATCAATAAAAACTTTACATCAAAGCAAACGTTAGGTTTAGAATTATTCTTCAAGAAGCATTGTTTCTTTTTGCGGTACAGGAATTTGCACAGTAAAAACAGTGCCTTCATCAAGCTCAGAATTTACCGTTATTTCTCCACGAAACTCTTTTACAATCTTATAAACAGTTGTAAGCCCTAGTCCTGTTCCATCAGCTTTTGTTGTGTAGTACGGTTCAAAAATTCTTGAGCAAGTCGCTTCATCCATTCCGCAGCCATTATCCGCAATTGTAAGTATATAATGGTCATTTTTTATAAAAGAATTTACAGCGAGTTTTCCGTTGTTTTTTTTGCTGGAAAGAATTGCAGCTTTTGCATTTTGCAAAATGTTTATAAAAATTTCACGGAAAAGTTTTTCATCAATTAGAAGTCTGTTGCCTTCACCTTGTAAATTTACAGAAACTTCTATTCCGCAGTTTTCAAATTCCGGCATGAAAAAATTTATTGATTTTTCTATTATTGAGTCAGGCTCAGAAAGTGTCATGTTTACTTTTAATGGCCGCACAGCAAACAAAAAATCCATTACTATTTTGTTCAGATTTTCAATTTCTTCATTTACAACGGAAAGATATTTTTCCATGAATTTTTCATCAGGAAGCTGACCGTCGCCTTCTCTGCATTTCTTTATTGATTTTTGCAAAAGCTGAATATGAATGCTTATTGCGCCAAGCGGATTTTTTATTTCATGTGCAACTGATGCCGCAAGATTTGTCAGGCTTTTTAAACTTTCCATTCTATGCAACAAAATTTCCTGCTGACGTTTTGCAGTTATATCTTCAATAAAAATAATTGTTCCAGCAATTTTTCCATCGCGAACAAGAGGTAAAATTGAAACAACAATAAACCTTGCTTTGTCATCTGCGGAAACTATAGAAAATTCTTCGCTCGTATTAGTGTTTTGTTCCTGCGCGCAAAATGAAATAAAATTTGAAACTTCCTCATCCGCTATAAGATTCCAAACAGGCTCTGACTTTATCTGATGAAGATGAAAAAAATGAAGATAACGCTTTGCAGATTTATTTATTTTTGTTATGCACCAGTTTTTGTCAACTATTACAAGCCCAGAAGGAATGCTTTGAATTATCGAGTCGTATATTTCGTTTTCCTCGCGGACTGTATTTAAAAGACGCTCTAGCTGTTCATCAGAAAGCTTCGTAATTTTTTCAGATGCCTTTTCAACAAAATCTGTCATTTAAATTTTCCTCAAAAAAGTTAAGCGAATTTCTTTAGAATTCCGTCATTCATATAATTTATATGCATTAAATTTCTGGCAAGTTCCTCAAGACAGGCTGAAGGATTCTGATTGAAAATTTCAACATTGTTCAATGAAGTTCTAAGCTGTTTTAAAATCCTAAAGGAAGCTTCTGAACCTGCGGCAGATGTTTTTAAATTTTCCTGTGATTCAATAATTCCGCAAATAAAAATTTTAAAAAGAATTCTTGGTTCAAACGAAGCGCAAGTTGAAATTATTTTAGGAATATCTGGAACGTGGCCTTGAGCTACATTGTTAAAAAAGTCAGCTGCGCAAGATTTTACAAGTTCAGGTTTTACTGTTAAAAATGACTGCAAGAATTCTGTTATGCTGCTAAATTCTTTTTCATCATTGAAAACAGGTTCATAGTGAAAAATTCTATTTATGACATTTTTCTGCTGTTCTGGCGAGCGTTCAAAAAAATTATAAGTGCGGACTCGTGAAAGTATAGTCGGAAGCATTGCGCCGCGTTTTGTCGTTGTAAGTATAAAAACTACATTCTCTGGAGGCTCTTCAAGAATTTTCAGCAAGGCATTTCTTGCGCTGTCTGCCATTAAGTCTGCATTTTCAATAATTAAAACTTTTTTTCCATTGCTTGAGCTCAAGTGCGCCCAGGAGGAAAAATTTCTTATTTGCAAAACAGGAATCGAACTGTATAAAAAACTGCTTTCAAGTTTTGTGCAGTCTTTTTCAATTGAGTCTAATATTTTTCTCAGCTCTTCGTCGTCTGGAAGAATTCTCCCTGGCTGAATTTTTTCAAGGCCTTCTTCTATATTTTGTAAAAGCGGAGAAAATTTTGAAAGCTTGTCATCTCCATCCCAAAGCACAGAATTGAATTTTGAAATAAGTTTTCTTACCGCGCGTAAATAAAGATACCTTGATGCTTCGAGATGTTTTGTATTTTGAATATTTTGACTTATTAAAGTTTTTTTAGCGGCAGCAATTTCCAACGTTCGGTTTCCAGCACCGCAAATAAGGAGATTTTGACTTACCATAGCTTTATGCTGACGGCAGTTTGAGCAAGTGCATTTCCATTCACCAGAATTTGCGCACGAAAGAACTCTTGCAGTTTCCAAAGCACAGGAAAGTTTTCCAGAAGATGAAGGACCTGAAAACAAAATGGAATTTGGAAAACGTTTTTTTTCAATATCATCTTGCAAAAGTTTTGTCGCGCTTTGGTTCAAAATATTTTCAAACATTTTTAGTTTCCTTGTACCTGTTCAAGTGGAATGGCAAGCGGAACTGATGAATTTTTTTCAACTGCTTTTGAAAGGCTTTCGAGCGGAACTGAAATAACCGGATTTAATATTCTTGAAAAAAAACTTCCATCAAGTAGCGCGTCAACTTTAAACCAAGGCTGGGCTTTCATTAAAATTAAAACAACTCCAACAACAGCAAGACCTTCCGCAAATCCAAAAACGAAACCTAAAAATCTATCCAAGTCTTTGAAAATTTCTCCGCCAAAAATATTTTTTATTGCAGTCTGAAGAATTTTCATGAGTATAAAGGCAATTATAAAAATCAGCAAAAAAGAAAGCACAACAGACACCAAATGAATTTTTAAATGCTTTTCAATTGGAGAAACAAGCCGTCCGTAAAAAAGAATCGCAACCCAAATGCTTACGACTGGAGCCGCTTTTCCAAACACTTCATTCAAGAATCCGTTTATTGCTCCAATAATTGCAAATGTCAAAACAATAAGCAAAAAGATAATATCAATTGCAGGAAACATCATATTTTTATCTGCTCCAAAATCAGATTTGCTATAATTTCAGAAGGCTTTTTTTCTTTGCAAATAGACTTGCAGTTTTCAGCAAATTTATTTCTAGTTTCTGAATTTTTCATTTCAGCTAACGCATTAAGAAGATTTTCTTTTGTCGCATCTTTTCCTATTAAAGTAATGGCAGCCCCTTTGTTTGCAAAATATTCCGCATTGTCAACTTGGTCGCCTCTTGTTCCTGCTCCGCACAAAGGAATTAAAATCATCGGCTTTGAACAAACTGCGCATTCCCACAAAGAATTTGCTCCAGCTCTTGAAATTATTACATCCGCAGATTGGATTACAGGAACCATTTCGTTAAAAATAAATTCATAAGGCTTGTAGCTGTCATCACCGGAAGACATAATGTCAGAATTTTCCTGCGCAAATTTTTTTCCAGTCTGATGAACAACAATGTAATCTTTTTTTAGCTCATTAAGGGATTCAATTACAAGATTATTTATTTGGCTTGCTCCAAGACTTCCGCCTAAAATTAAAAGAATATTTTTTTTGCAGTCATTTTTTATGCCAAGAAATTTTTTTCCTGCTTTTGAACTGTCATTGTAAAATGCCGGACGAACTGGGTTTCCTGTAACAACGCATTTTTCTTTTTGAAATCCGCTGAAATATTTTTTTGTTTCTTCATAGGAAATTAAGATTCTTGAAGCTTTTTTGCTGTTGATTCTTGTGGCAAGTCCCGGTGTAAAATCGCACTCGTGAGTAAAATATGGGATTTTAAAAATAGCAGCGGCGGCGCACGGAGGCACGCTTACAAATCCGCCTTTTGAAAAAAGAAAATCCGGCTTTATTTTTTTTAAAATAAAAAACGACTTTATAAATCCTGCGAATATTTTAAAAAAATCTGTGAAATTTTTTAGTGAAAAATAACGTCGAAGTTTTCCGCATGGAATTCCATGAAAATAAGAAATGCTTCCGCCTGATGATAAAAGATTTTTTTCAATTATTGCAGAATCCATTCCTCTGGAATTTCCAATCCAATGAATTTCTATTTCAGTTGATTCATTTGAAAATTTTTTCAATTCATCAGCAATGGCAATTCCTGGATATATGTGTCCGCCTGTTCCGCCGCCTGCAAAAGCGATTACAATTTTCTTTTTAGACATTTTTCTTACTTTGTTTCCATAAGCTTCATAAGTTCTTCATTTTTGAAAAGTGATGCATATCCACGCGCACTCATTCCCATGCTGTCTTTTATGTCAGGATCTGCGCCGGAATCCAAAAGCAGTTTTACAATTTTTGAATTTCCGTTTCCAACCGCAAGCACAAGAATAGACTGCCCGTCAGTACTCATTGTGCTCAAGTCTGCGCCGTGGTCTATAAGCAGTTTTGCAATTTCATAGTTTTTCCGCCAGACAGCATCCATAACAGGCGAATATCCTCTGTCTTCGGAAACTTCATTTATGTCCGCGCCTTTTTTTAGAAGAAGCTCAAGCATTTCTTTGCTGTCGTTTCTAGTTGCGACACACAAAAGCGGAACTCCTTGCAGCGTTTTTGAATTCACATCAATTCCAGAATTTAAAATCGATTTGCAAATTTCAGTTTTTTCTTTTTCAAGATAAAATTCAAAGCTGTCAGCATTGCATGAAATTCCCTGCTCCAAAAGTGAATTTCTGTTTGCGCGTTTTAAGCAGTCTGATTTCAGTTCATCAATATTTTTTTCAAGCCAATTGAAAAGCTCGTTTTCAGAATAAAAATTTTTTAAAGACAGTTTTTCATTTTCTAAAGAAAATAATTCGTCGAATTTTTTTTCTTCATCAAAAATAAGAACTGGCATTTTTTTTCCATGGCAAAAACCTAAAACGAAAGACAAAATCAACGCAGAATTTTTTACATCAGACAAAAACAAGAAAGCGTCAAAACTTGGAATTTTTTCAAAAATAGCTTTTAATTTTTTTTCATCTTGATTGAAATCAAATTTTTCAAAATCACATTTATTAGAAGCAAAAAATTTTTCAGCGCGGCTTGCATTTTCTTTCTGTGCCGCCTGTGCAATAATCAACCATTTCATTCTTAAATTATAGCTTAGCTTTGTTCAAAAGTCTATTGCCTTAAAAATTTCATTTTGCAAAAAAAATAAATTTTCTCTCTTGACAAAAAAGCGCATCGGATATATGTTTCTACTAACAGAAACAAAAAAAAAGGAGCTTTTTATGAATGAAAACGAAAATCTTGGTGAAAAACGTGTTCTTGAAACTTCAGAGAAAAAAGGACTTCAAATCCGCGACTTGATTCTTGTTGCAGTTTTGCTTGCGGCTGGAGCGGTTCTGAAATTTTTTGTAGGCTCGCTCATCAACATCGGCGGCATGAAACCAAACTTCATCATCGCAATGTACTGCATGGCGATTGCATTGATTAACGCGAATGTCGCAGCGGCGGCGGTAATCGGAATTCTTGCAGGCGCAATTTGCCAGTTCTTTCCGGGAACTCCGTACTTGAACTTTGCAAGCGAATTCGCAGGCGCAGTCGTGATGTCGCTTCTGATAAAAATTCCGCTTCCTAAGCTTGGAAAAATCGATTTCAAACCGGCAGTCGCAACTTTGTTCAGCACATTTGTGAGTGGCGGACTTTACACGGTTCTGCTGATTTTTGTTCTTGGCGCAGACAAGGCGACACTTGCGGCTTACATTCCGATTGTTCTTTGCACAGCCTGCATTAACGCGGTTCTTGTCCAGCTGCTTTATATTCCGCTGAAAATGACTTTAAAATAACCTGAAGTAACTAGGTGGCAAAATGATAAGCATAGAAAATTTAAGCTTTGCGTACAGCGGAAGTTCAGTTCCTGCGTTGAAAAATATTTCAATGGAAATTCAGGACGGCGATTTTGTCGGAATAATCGGAGCATCTGGAGCCGGAAAAACAACACTCAGCTGCGCGATAAACGGAATCATTCCGCACCACTACAAAGGCGAATATTACGGAAAAGTCTGTGTAAACGGAAAAGATGTTTTTGAAAACGATCCGTGCACCATTGCGCTTGAAGTCGGAAGTGTTTTTCAGGACATTGACAGCCAGATGACTTGCTCTGTTGTTGAAGATGAAATTCTTTTCGGACTTGAAAACTTCGGAATCCCAAAAGACGAAATCGAAAGCCGGCTTGAGTGGGCGTTGAAAGAAACCGGAATTGAAAATCTCCGCAGCCGGGAAATTTCTGCGCTTAGCGGCGGACAAAAACAGAAAACTGCAGTTGCCGCAATTCTCGCGCTGAAGCCTAAAATTCTTGTGCTTGACGAGCCGACCGGCGAGCTTGACCCTGCATCCAGCAGAAACATTTTCAGAATCTTAAAAGACCTGAATGAATCTTACGGAATGACAATCATTGTAATAGAACAAAAAATCATGCTGTTGTGCGAGTTTGCAAAAAAACTTGCCGTGATTGACAAAGGCTCTTTAAAGTCTTTCGGAAATATCCGCGATGTTCTAAAAAATTCCGATGAGCTTGCTTTGCTTGGCGTAAATTACCCGCGCGCAGTTGATTTTTACAAAAGCCTTCTTTCACGCAAAATGATAACGCCGGAAAAAGAAATTTGCATCGACACAAAAGAAGCCGTTTCGCTTGCAGGAGGACTTTTATGATTGAATGCGATTCAGTCCGATTCGGCTACGGAAAAACAAAAGACGCCGAGCTTATTCACGGAATTTCACTTTCAATAGAAGACGGAGAATTTGTCGCGCTCACAGGAGAAAACGGAGCCGGAAAATCAACATTCAGCAAACTTCTTGCAGGAATTTTAAAGCCTTCCGACGGAAAAATTTGCGTGAACGGAATCGACACAAAAAAAGCGAAAAACAGCGTGCTTGCAAAAAATACGGGCTTTCTTTTTCAGAATCCTGACCGTCAGCTTTGCACTTACACAGTCCGGGACGAAATTGCATTCGGGCAAAAAGCTTTGAAAACTGGAACTGAAGAAGAAATTTCTAAGCGCACAGAAAAAATTATCGAGCGATTTGGATTCAATCCGGATGAAGCGCCGTTTTCACTTAGCCGTGGACAAAGACAGCGGCTTGCATTGGCTTCAATTATCGCAGTCGAACCAAAAGTTATGATTCTTGACGAACCGACAACCGGGCTTGACTACAAGGAATGCATGGAAATCATGAGCGCAGTAAAAGAACTGAACAAAAACGGAACAACTGTAATCATGGTTTGCCACGACATGGAGCTTGTTCTTGACTTTGCCCAGCGGATGATTGTTCTTGCGAATGGAAAAATCGAAGCGGACGGAAAAACTCTTGAAATAATGCGCAGCAAAGAAATCTTGCAGAAAGCGAGCCTTCTTCCTCCGCAGATTATTCAGATTGCGCTTGAGCTTGAAGAAAAATTTCCGGGCAGATTCAATTTTGAAAACGTCCGCACAGCAGATGAGCTTGCCGCAAAAATTCAGGAGGCGATAAAATGAAAGGACTTGTCGATTACGTTCCGGGAACTTCTGTTTTCCACAAAATGAATCCGGTTTCAAAGCTGATTTTTTCAATGGCGGTTTGCGCGTCGTGTTTTATTTCTTCCTCCGCTGAAATTCTGGTTCTGCTTCTTGCCGTTGACATTGCGACAGGAATTCTCTGCGGAATTTCAGCAAGGACATTCAGGCTTTTGAAAGGGCTACTTAAAATTTCGGTTTTCCTTTTTATTCTTCAGATTTTGATAATAAGAAGCGGAAATGTTGTTTACCAGATTTTGTTTTTGAAAATAACAGACGCCGGGCTTGCAACTTCGCTGAATCTTGTGCTTAAACTTTGCGTCGCAACTCTTCCGCTTGCCCTCATGCTTTCTGTTACGAAACTTGCCGACCTTTCTAATGCGCTTGTTGAAAAACTTCACGTTCCGTACAAATACGCATTCACGCTGACGACCGCAATCCGTTTTATTCCTGTTTTTGCGCAGGAAATGGAAGGAATTCAAGAAGCCCAGACTTCACGCGGAATCCAGCTGGACACAAAAAATCCGCTGAAAAAACTTGCGCTGATTTTGCCTTTGTGCGCTCCTCTTTTGGTTTCTTCTGTGAGAAAAACAAGCGGAACAGCAATCGCCGCCGATTTGCGCGGATTCAAACTGCGGACATCCGGCTGCTGCCTAAAAAAATATCCATATAAAGCGCGGGACTTTGCGTGCTTTGCCGTGTCGTTTTTACTGATTGCGGTGAGTATCTTGGGAAAATTTTTGAAATGAAATTTTTTTTCAGAAATTTTGCACTTTCTGCTTGACCAACGAAAGCAATTCAGATATATTCTATTTCGTTGATTGCATGGTGCCTGTAGTTCAGGGGTAGAGCGCCAGATTGTGGATCTGGTTGTCGTGGGTTCAAATCCCACCAGGCACCCGGATTCCAACGTGGAGCCGTGCAGCAGGACGCGTTCGTAGCTCAACTGGATAGAGCAGTGGACTTCGAATCCGAAGGTTGCACGTTCGAGCCGTGTCGGACGCATAAAATCGGGCGATTAGCTCAGCTGGTAGAGCAACAGACTCTTAATCTGTGGGTCGGGAGTTCGATCCTCCCATCGCTCAAAGGATTTTGAAACACTCTGTGTAGGTCAAAAAAAATCACGCGAGAGTGGTGAAATTGGCAGACACGCTAGACTTAGGATCTAGTGCCCTAGGCGTGAGGGTTCAAGTCCCTCCTTTCGCATATTTTAATCTTCTTTTTAAATGAAAAGAAATTAATACAAAACGCAGAGGTTTTGCGGAAATGGCTCAATGGTAGAGCGCGACCTTGCCAAGGTCGATGTTGCGGGTTCGATTCCCGTTTTCCGCTCTTACATTATTAAAAGCAGTGCTGGATTCAGTTGCTGCGACGCAATTTGCGGAAATGGCTCAATGGTAGAGCGCGACCTTGCCAAGGTCGATGTTGCGGGTTCGATTCCCGTTTTCCGCTCGACGACGAAGCGATTTGGATTTTTTCTGAATCGCTTTTTTATTTACAGTTGAATAAACTGTAAAAACGACTGAGTCAAGGTTTTAATTGAAGCGTGCCTTGGCCCGGTGCATTTTATAATCGAGAGGTTCCCACGTGAAGGTAGCAAAGGAAATTTCCAAACTTGAAAATTCAGCAGTAAAACTCACTGCCACAATTGCAAAAGAAGACGTTGTTTCTGGATACAACAAAAACATTTCTAAATACGCAAAAAATGTTCAGCTTCCAGGATTCCGCAAAGGACACGTTCCTGTAAAAGTTCTTGAACAGAAGTATGGAGATTCTCTCAAGCAGGAAGTTCTCGCAGATCTTATTGATGAATCTTTGAATCAGATTTTTGCAGAGGAAGAATCAAAAGACATTCGTCCCCTTCCCTACACTCAGCCACGTCTTGACGGAGACAAGCTTCCTGAATTCAGCACAGACAAGGATTTGACATTCTCTGTTGTTTATGATGTTTTCCCTTCAGTTGAAGTAAAAGATTTTTCAAAAATCGAAGTAAAAGAGCCGCAGGTTGAAATTGGCGAAAAAGAGCTCAACGAAGAATTGAAAGCTATTCAGGAAAGAAATGCTGTTGTAATCGACAAAAAAGAAGGCGAGCCTGTTGAAAAAGACAATATCGTTACAATCGACTACAAAGAGCTTGATGATTCTGGAGCTACAGTTTCTGGAAGCGAGCGCGAAGGTTTTGTTTTCACAGTTGGAACAGGCGAAAACATTTACAAGATTGACGATGAAATCATTGGCATGAAAAAAGACGAGACAAAAGAAATCTCTAAGACTTATGATGCTAAAGATGAAAACAAAGAGCTTGCTGGAAAAACAAAGAAAATCAGCGTAACTGTAAAAGCTATCAAGCTCCGCAATCTTCCAGCCCTTGATGATGAGCTTGCGCAGGATGTAAGCGAAAAATACAAGACTCTTGAGGATCTTAAAAAGGATATTTCAAAAGGCCTTGAAAGCGCAAAAAATAGAAAAATTTCAGAACTCAAATCGCAGAGCCTTCTTGAGCAGCTTGTAGAAAAAAATCCTATTGTGCTTCCAAAGTCAATGGTTCATGCTGAAATGGAAAGCCGCTGGAGAATGATGGCTCAGCAGTTCCAGACAACACCAGAACAGCTTGAAAAAATGATTTCAGCTTCTGGCCAGTCAAAGGAAAATATGCTTACACAGTGGACTGGAGATGCTGAAAAAATGCTCAAAAGCCGCCTGATTGTTGATGCACTTATCCGTGAGAAAAACATTGCGGTTACTCCAGAGGAAGTTGAAGCGGAATTTGCAAAAATCGCAGAAGAATCTGGCTCAACTCTTGACGAAGTAAAAGAGCATTACAAAGATGCCCGTGCAAAAGAGTACATTATTGATGAAATAAAAGAGAACAAACTTTACGATGAGCTTTACAAACAGGTAAAAGTTTCAAAAGGCGACAAAGTTGAGTTTGCGGATCTTTTTAAGAACAATCGCTAGCTTAGAAAATTTCTGACGATAAGAAAAAAAACGGAGTGTTGCCCATTCCGTTTTTTTTGTTTACACTATTCATCAGAGGAAAATTTAATGAATGAATTTATGAATACTCTTGTTCCAACTGTAATAGAAAGAAGCGGAAACGGAGAGCGTGCCTATGACTTGTATTCAAGGCTTTTGAAAGACAGAATAATTTTTGTTGATGGAGAAATTCGCGATGAAACAGCAGATTTGATTGTGGCGCAAATTCTCTACCTAGAAAGCGAAAATCCAGAAAAAGACATAAGCATGTATATAAACAGTCCGGGCGGTTCAGTTACAGCAGGACTTGCAATTTACGACACTATGCAATATGTAAGATGCGATATTCAGACTATTTGCATGGGACAGGCTGCAAGCATGGGCGCCATTATTCTTGCAGGCGGAACAATTGGAAAAAGATATGCGCTTCCTTCTAGCCGTGTAATGATTCATCAGCCTTGGGGCGGAACTCAAGGACAGGAAAGCGACATTGCAATTCAGGCAAAGGAAATCGGTCGCCTAAAAAAACTCAGCATAAAATATCTTTCCATGCAGACAGGAAAAAAAGAAGAAGAAATCGCAGCTGATATGGAACGTGATTTTTATATGCCGGCAGAAGATGCAAAAAATTACGGCATAATTGACCATATAATGAACAGCGCGAAAAAAGGAGTTCAATAATGGCCAGATTAGGCAGAAACAATCAGCCGGTATGCTCATTTTGCGGCCGCCCTGCTGATGAACACAGAAGGGTCGTAAGCTCTCCAGATGACATGATTTATATCTGTGAGCATTGTGTTGCAACTTGCCAGACAATTTTAAACAATGAAGCTCACACAATTGCTCCAATCGACATGAGCGCAATCCCGTCTCCAAAAGAATTCAAAGCGTACCTTGATCAGTACGTTATTGGTCAGGACTATGCAAAAAAAGTTCTTTCCGTGGCAGTATACAATCATTATAAGCAGCTTTCAATTTCAAAGGAACAGCAGCTTACAATGGATGTAAAAATTGAAAAATCGAACATTCTTCTTTTGGGACCGACTGGCTCAGGAAAGACGCTTCTTGCAAAAACACTTGCGCAAAAACTGAATGTTCCGTTTGCAATTGCGGATGCCACTACCCTTACTGAAGCTGGATACGTTGGTGAAGACGTTGAAAATGTTCTTTTAAAGCTCATCAATGCTGCGGACGGAGATATTGCGGCGGCGGAACGCGGAATTATTTTCATTGACGAAATCGATAAAATCGGAAGAAAAAGCGAAAACACTTCAATTACGCGCGATGTTTCCGGGGAAGGAGTTCAGCAGGCGCTTTTAAAGATTCTTGAAGGAACTCATGCGTCAGTTCCACCTCAGGGCGGAAGAAAGCACCCGAATCAGGAAATGATTGACATTGACACAACGAATATTTTGTTTATTTGCGGTGGAGCTTTTGTCGGACTTGACAAGATAATTGAGCAGCGGCTTTCAACAGCTTCAATCGGATTTGGGGCAGAAGGAACTCATAGAACAAACGAAGAACGAATGGAGCTTTTGAATCAGGTTACAAGCGACGACTTGGTGAAATTCGGTCTTATACCAGAAATCATCGGTCGCCTTCCAATGACTTGCGCTTTGAAGGAACTTAACAAGGAAGATTTAAAGAGAATTCTTGTAGAACCAAAAAATGCAATAACAAAACAGTTTCAGGCTATTTTTGCAATAGACGATGTGGAACTTTCTTTTGACGATGATGCGATTGACCAGATTGCAGAAATGGCAATAAGAAGCAAAACTGGCGCACGCGGACTAAGAGCAATTGTTGAGCACATTCTGCTTGACCTTATGTACGAAGTTCCGAGCGTAAAAGGCAAAAAGAAACTTGTAATCACAAAAGATATTGTGAATCAAAAAGAACTTCCAACTGCGGAATCTCTTTTGATTGAACAAAAAACAGCTTAAAAGAAAGGAGCTTTCAAATGCAATAGCTGACGGAAGCTCCTTTTTTATTTTAAAACGCTTTTTATTATTTCCAAAGTTTCAAGCACGCATTTTCCCCAAGAAAATCTTTTTGACCAGGCAAGTGCGCTTTCTGATATTTTTTTTCTGAAACTTTCATCTGTTGTTATCTTTTCTATGCACGAAGCAAATTCTTCTATATTATCACTATCAAAGAAAAGCGCATTGTTTCCTGCAACTTCTGGGAGAGCTCCGGCTTTCGCGCAGGCAACAGGAATTCCAGTCGCCATAGCTTCAAGAATAGGTAGCCCTGCCCCTTCATTTACAGACGGAAAAACGCAGGCTTCAGAATTTCTATATAGCTCAGGAAAACTTTCATGCGGGAAATATCCGGTTATAAAAATATCGCTTGCCGCAGAAGATTCAAACGCAGCCTTGTGAATTTCATCGCTATAAGGTCCGTCGCTTCCCGCAATGACAAGTCTATGAGGCAAATTAGTTTTTTTCTTAAACAGCGAAAACGCTTTTATAAGCTCTATATGTTTTTTTTCAGGACTTTGCATCCGGCTCGCATAAATTATATAAGGTTTTTTTATTGCGAACGGCTTTATATCCGCGACTTCACTTTCAATTCCAAGAGAATCAACTGGAAAAAAACTGCTGTGGTCAATTCCGTTGTGGACAATTTCTATGCGGCGGCACTTTAGTCCTGAACGCTCAAGATTTTTCTTTACAAACATGCTCGGAACAATTACGCAGTCAGCATTTGAAAGTCCGGCTTTTATGTGCTTTTGAGCAAGCCAGTTTTCATTCTTAAAAACATTTTCTGGAATGTCATTTACAATTGCAATGCCGGGAACTTTAAATTTTGAAGGAATAAGCCTTGCTCCAGCCGGAAAAACAACCGCATCATAGCCTGATTTTTTTATAAACCGGTTCGCAGACAAATAATGCCAAAGCCGGATTGCTCCCGGAGTCGGTTTTATTCCGATGCTAGAAAAAGGAACATCGCGGCTTACGTTATAAGTATATCTGTCAATTTCCTCTCCGAACAGTTCAAAGTCAAATTCATTTTCAGCAGGAAGATTGTTTATAAAAGACATAAGGTATGAGCCAAGCCCAGATTTTCCGTGGTCGCAACCAAATGTATCAATTCCAATTTTCATATCTACATAGTATATCACAAAACTTTAAAAATATGCTATATTTTATTCATGAACAAATTTTTAGAACTAAAAGTTGACGAATCAATTGTTTCAAAGCTTGAAGAAATAGGTATAACCGAACCTACAGAAGTGCAGAAAAAAGTAATTCCGCTCATTTCAGAAGGAAAAAATATAATGTTCCAAAGCGAAACTGGAACTGGAAAAACTTTTGCATATTTGCTTCCGCTATTGAGCCGTTTGAATTCTACAGAAAAAAGAATGGCGCGTCTTATGATTGCCTCCCCGACCTACGAGCTTGCTTCCCAGATAAAAGTTCAAGTGCAGAAAATCAGCGGAATAAAATGCGCCCTGCTGATTGGAGGAGCACCAATTTCACGTCAAATCGAGCTTTTAAAGGAAAAACCTGAAATTGTAATTGGAGGTCCTGCGAGGCTTCTTGAGCTGATTCATTTAAAAAAACTCAAGGCTGACGGAATTGAAACGCTTGTTCTTGACGAGGCTGATCGGCTTTTAAGCCCGGAACTCAGGGACAGCACAAAAGACCTTATGGTGCGGCTTCCAAAATCAGTTCAGCTTATAGGAAATTCCGCCACTGTAAGCAAATATACGCGCGAAATCCTTCAGAAAGCAAGAAATGGAATTTTAAATGATGAAAAGGAAAACGCAATTTTTTTTGTTGCGCTTCCGATGGAAAACGTTCTTAGAAAGCAAATTTCGCATTGGGCAATCTTTTCAGAACGAAGAGACAAAATCGACACGCTAAGAAGCTTCATAAATGCAGAAAAACCAAAAAAACTTCTTGTTTTCACTTCAAAGTCCGACCAGATTGAAAACATCGCTTCAAAACTAAGATTCAAAAAAATCGACTGTGAAACTTTATGCGGAAAAACAAACAAAGTTGACAGAAAATCAGCAATCGACAGATTCAGAAGCGGAAAAGCGAAAATTCTTATTACAACAGATCTTGCTTCCAGAGGACTTGACATAGAAGGCATAACCCACGTTGTTCAAATGGATTTGCCAGAAAAAGAAGACTTTTTTATTCACCGTGCAGGAAGGACCGCACGAGCCGGAGCAACTGGAATAAACTGCGTGATCGGAGATGCCTGGGAAATGGAAAACTATGCCCGACTTGAAAAAAAACTGAAAATAAAAGTTTTTCCAAAAATGCTTTATAAAGGTAACGTTGTCGATCCAAATTCCTTTAATACTTGAGGCTCAAAGGCCATTTTGCTATAATAGAAAAACATTTTAAATTGAGGAAATTCCTGTGTTTTTAAAAAGTCTTGAAATATTCGGTTTTAAGTCATTTGCCGACCGAACTCATATAAATTTTGCCGACGGAATTACTGCCCTGCTTGGTCCGAATGGCTGCGGAAAAAGCAACGTTGTTGATGCAATAAAATGGGTTCTCGCAGAAAACCGCTCAAAAAATCTTCGCGCCGAATCAATGGAAGACGTAATTTTCAACGGAACAGAAACTCGTCCGGCTCTTTCAATGGCGGAAGTTACACTGACAATTGCAAATGAAAACGGGCTTCTTCCGCTTGAAGATTCTGAAATTGCAATAAAACGCAGGCTCTATCGCAATGGCGAAAACGAATATTTTATAAACTCAAATCAAGTTGGAGCTTCTTCAATCCGCAAGCTTTTTATGGACACTGGAGTCGGAAAAGCCGCCTATTCTGTCATGGAGCAGGGAAAAATCGATCAGATTCTTTCAAGCAAGCCGGAAGACAGACGCTATCTTTTTGAGGAAGCAGCAGGAATCAGCCGTTCAAAGGCAGAAGTCGCAGATGCGGAACGTGAACTTGAAAAAACAAGGGCGAATCTGGCTCAAATTGATATTGGACTTGCGGAAACAAAACGCAGCTACGAGACTTTAAAAGTTCAGGCTGAAAAAACTGCAAAATACAGAAAACTTCAAGATGAAAAATTTGAATGCGAGCTTGACATTCAGCTTTTAAAGCTAAAGGATTTTACGCAGAACAAAGCGCGCCACGAGCAGAACAGAAAAGAAGCCGAAGAAAAAAGAAATTCCGCGGCAAATGAAATTGAAGAAATTTTAAATACGCTCCAAGTCAACACTGACAAAGTAAAAGAGCTTCAGGAGCAAGTAAACACAAAACAGCAGCTTGTCATAAAAATCAGCGCGGAGCAAACCGGAAAAAAAGCAATGGCACGGCAGCTTCATGAGCATCAAAGCCAGATGAAAGAAAAAATCGGGCAAATTGAAAACCGCATAAAAAATATCGAAGAGCGCATTGATGAATACAATGAAGAAATTGACAGCCAGAATGCAGAGCTTCATGAAAAACACAAACAGCTTTCAGATATAAATAAAAATGTTGAAAATTTTTCTGAAAACATCCGCCAGTCTTCAAGTCAGATTGAAGAAAATTTAAGGCTCATAAATACAAACTCTGGAAAAATCAACAATCTTGATTCAGAGCGCGCGGAATTGCAAAAACAGCTTACGTCGATAACCGAAGACATTGTTACAGAACTTGATGCAAAATTAAAGGACGCAGGCTATTCAAGCACTTCAAATAAAAAAGCAAAAGAGGCTCTTGATACAGCACTTGAAAAAATCAAAATTTATGCAAACGGACGCGCAAATATTTTCAAGGATTTTTCTTCGCTTCCTTCGCATTCTGAAAAAGATTCTGCGCAGATGGGAAGTGATGCGGTTGCGGCATTTACAGAAATTTTGCGGATGCTTGAGGATCTTTCTCAGTCCATTTCAGAATATACAAAAACAACTCCGCAGTTCATTGATGATTTTCTTTCGCCAGAAGGAATTATCACAAAAAAACGCGGAATCGACTCTTCAATTCAGCAGAATCTTGCTACAATCGATTCAATAAAAAATGAAAGTGCTGAACTCTCTTCAAAAAACAATGCGCTTAACAAAAAAATTGATGAGTACAAAGACACTCTTTCAAAATTAAGAATAAACCAGGCGCAGATGGCCCAGCAAATAACTTCGTGCGAACAGCAGATTTCAACTTTGCGGAAAACTTTGGCTTCTGAAGAAACTTCGCTCCGGGAACAGCAGAATGAGCTTTTTGAGGAAAACAAACGCCGGGAAGAAAACGAGGAGCAACTTCAGGAGACTGAAGAATCGATTGCGGAACTTGAAGCTCAAGGACAAAAAATCACAGCAGAACTGAATGACTTGGACAAGCAAATTTCAGAATGCAATAACCAGGTAAGCGGAAAGCAAAGCGCGCTTCAGAAAAAACAAGAAGAGCGGAACAAATACCAAAGCCAGCTTGAAAAGTTCAGCGTTGGAATTGCGCAGTACGACACTGAAATCAGAAATGTGAAGCAAAATTTCCAAGAAAATTTTTCACGCGACCTGATGGAATTTGAAGAGCGGATGTACACAATAACGACTCCAGTTCCAGCTTTAAAAGAAAAATTGTCGCAGGTTAAGCAAAAAATTCAGGAACTTGGAACTCCGAACTTAATGGCGATTGAGCAGTTTGCAGAAGAAAAAGAACGCTACGAACGACAGCAGGCAAACTACAACGACACGCAAAAAACTTTGGAAAATCTTGTCCGTGTAAGTGAAGAAATCCGGACAAAATCTTCTGAAATGTTTTTGGACACATATAATAAGATTCGAAAAAATTTCCACAATATGTTCCGCAGACTTATGAACGGAGGACGGGCTGAGCTTAGGCTTGTTGATCCGGCAAATGTTCTTTCGAGCGGTGTTGAAATTCTTGCCCAGCCGCCTGGAAAAAAACTTGTAAATATTTCACTTCTTTCCGGCGGTGAAAAAACAATGACAGCTGTCGCGCTTCTCTTTGCAACTTACCAAGTCCGCCCTAGCCCGTTTTGTCTTTTGGACGAAATTGATGCGGCTCTTGATGACAAAAACGTTGCAAGTTTTGTAAGCACATTGCGCGCATTTGGAAACATAAGCCAGTACATTGTAATCACTCACAACAGAAAAACTGTAATGGGCGCATCAACAATGCTTGGCGTTACAATGGAAGAATCTGGAATCACAAAAGTTCTGCAAGTTCGCCTTGACGAAGACACCATGAACGGAAACATTGTGTTTAACGACCAGTCAGATTTTGTGGAAGAAGAAGTTCAGCCGGAAGAAGGAATTGTAATTCCGCCGCGTCCTCCAAGAAGAGAGCACAATCCAGACGGAACTTTAAAAACTGATGTGAAAACTGAACCAGAGGAAAATATCAGCCAGCAATGAATTTTTTTGAAATCGTAAAGGAAAACCTTCAAAATTTTCTCCGGGCAAACACAAAGATTACAGCGGGAATAACAATTCTTCTTGTTGTTCTTGCAGTCTTCGCTTTTGCATCTGGAATTTTTCAAGAGAAAAAAAAACAGGAAATTTTTGTTTTCCCAGAGCAAATTCCTTTTTCGGCAGTTGAAGATTTTTTTCCGCCAAAAGATGATTCTTTAACTGAAGATTATTATTTTTCAAGAGAACAAAATTCTACTTGGAGCAAAGACGAATTCGACAGATGGTTTTCTGTTCCTTCAAGGGAAAATGTTGAAGCTCTTGGAAAATCAAATGAAAAAATTGCAAATGAAATTTTAGGAGCAGCTCCGTGATAAAATTTTTTTTAGCTTTGTTTTTTACATTTTTATTTTTCTCATGCGCCTCATCACCAAAAGAAAAAACAGCAGAGACTTTGCCTTTAGAATCAGAAACCGCCGCTGAAGAAAATCAAGCGCAAGAAATAGAAAATTCCCAAGAACAAAATCTTGAAATTTCAAAAGAAGAAATTCAGCCGGAAAAAAATTCAGCTGAAGAAAATCCTCCGGTGCCAGAAGAAAAAATTCAGGAAGAAATAAAGCTTGAGCCGATTGAAGATATTCAAGGATATTATGAAAGCGACCCGGAACCAGTTTTTCTTGAAAAGCAGGAAATCATAGAGCCGATTGAAGAAACAGAAGAAATTCCTCTTGTCCCGCTGGAAGAAAAAATTCAAGAAGAAAAATCCGAGCCTGAAAAAGAAGAACCTGCATCTCCTGAAATTCCAAGCGGCGAAAATACAGCAGAAGAAATTCAAACTGAACAACCAGAACTTCCTGCTGAAGAAAAGCCAGAAGTTATAATAGAAAATGAAAATTCAAAAACTGAAATTCCAAATGCAGAAAATTCAGAAGAAATAATTTCGCAGCTGGAAATCCAAAATCCAGAAACAAATGTTGAAGAAAATTCTGCAGAATCAACTTCACAAGAAGAAGAAAAAACAGAGCCTGAAAAAGTTCCTGTAATTCCATCACGTTCAGTTTCAATGAAAAACAGCCAGTACTTGGACATCGTTTATCCTGGAAAAGGCTGGATTTATCTTGGCGAAGAAGATGGAAAAAATTTGATGCGCTACTTCGGTCGGAAAATCGGAGACAAAGATACTTCATTCAGTTTGCGTTCCAGAGAAGAAGGAAAAACAATTCTTCATTTTTATAAAAATGATCAGCTCACAGGCGCTTATATCGATGACTATTTGGAAGTTGAAATAAAAGGAAAAAATTATTCAGCTGAAAGAATTTTAGCGCCTGACTATTCTTCTCTTGTTCCGCCACAAAAAAATTTAACTCAAGAAAAAATTTCAAATCCAAAAAATGAAGCTTCTGAAAATTCTCCAAAAATTCCAGAAGAAAAAACAGATAGCAAGAATGGTTCTGAAACTGAAAAAACATCGGTTCAAACTTCCAGTGAAATTTCTTCTGGCAATGAAGTTTCACCTTTGCAGGAATTTTCTTCAATAGAAAAAAACAATTCATCGGATTCTTCTTCTGACGAGCTTTTAAAAGCCGCGCAGGAAAATTTCAATTTAAAAAAATACAAAGACTCGCTTGCTTGCCTTGAAAGTTTTTTTGAAAAAGCAGACTCAAGAATTGACGAGGGGCTTTTTCTTCAGGCGCAGATTTTTGAATCGAATTCCTCAGAACGAAACATAAAAAATGCGCTTGATAATTATGAAACAATTGTCCGCCGTTATCCGCAAAGTTCAGTCTGGAAAAAAGCCAGCGACCGGGTTACATACTTAAAAAAATTTTATTTCAATATAAGATAATTTTGGAGAAACAAAATGAAAAAAATTTTAGCATTAGCAGTTTTTGTTCTTTTTGCATTTACTTCATGTAATTTCAGCGCAGAAAAAAATGAGCCTAGAACAATTTTAGTAACAGGAAAAGGAACTGTAAAACTTGACAATGAAAAAGCCGTAATCTCGCTTTCCGTTGTAACAAGAAGCTCAAGCGTTTTAGCAGCAACCGAAGACAATGCGAAAAAAATGGAAGCTGTAAGAAATTCGCTGGAATTACTTGGAATCGGAAAAGAAAATATTTCAACTTCATCATTTTATATTCAGCAGGAAACTTCGTATTCAAATGGACGGACGATCCTCGGACAATACGTAGTTTCAAACAGCATAAATATTTTGATTTCTTCAATTGAAAAAACTGGGCAGATAATCGACGGAGCTGTAAAGTCTGGCGCAAATCAGTTTGATTCACTTTCATTTTCCGCAGGAGAAACTTCAGATGCAGAAAAACAGGCTAGAATTCTTGCGTTGCGCGATGCTGAACAAAAGGCGGTTACACTTGCAAGCACAAGCGGGTGTTCAGTTGGAAAAATCATTTCAATAAAAGAACGTCCGGCAATCACAGAAGGAATATCGAACACAGTTTTATATGCGGCAAAAATGGAAGGCAGCTCTACCCCAGTTTCAGGAGGAAAAACTTCCGTTTCTGTAAATGTTGAAGTAGTTTACGAAATTCAGTAAACTGATTATATTTTATTTCATAGAGGCAAAAAAAATGTTGGACTACAGATTTATTAAAGACAATCTTGAAGCAGTAAAGAAAAATATCATAGACCGCAACATGGATCCTGCAAAAGCTGATGCAGATTTAGTAGTAAAGCTTTTTGATGAACGCACTGCTCTTACAACAGAGCTGCAGAATCTTCAGCAGAAAAGAAATGCAAATGCGGCTGCAATGAAACAAAAACTCGATCCTGAAACAAGGGCAAAATATATTGAAGAAGGAAAAAGCATAAAGGATGCAGTTTCTTCCGCAGAAGCAAAACTTTCTGAGCTTGAAGTAAAACTTGAAGAGGCCGGTCGCCAGATTCCAAACATGGCGAATCCAGAAGTTCCAATTGGAAAAGTTGACACAGAAAATCTTGAAGTAAAAAAAGTCGGCCAGCCAAGAAAATTCGATTTCAAGCCAAAAAGCCATGTTGAGCTTGGCGAATTGCTGGATTTAATCGACTTTGAGCGCGGAACAAAAGTTTCAGGTGCAAAATTTTATTACCTTAAAAACGAAGCTGTTTTTCTTGAGCAGGCGCTTATAATGTACGCTCTCAATATTTTGCGCAAGCAAGGATTTACAACATTTATAACTCCGGACATTGCACGTGAGGAAGTTCTAAAAGGAATTGGATTTAATCCGCGCGGAAACGAAAGCAATGTTTATGCAATTGAGGACGAAGGAACGTGCCTTGTTGCGACAGCAGAAATAACACTCGGCGGCTACCATTCAGGAGAAATTCTTGACAAGTCAAAGCTTCCGCTTATGTACTGCGGACTTTCTCATTGCTTTAGACGCGAAGCAGGAGCTGCCGGACAATTCAGCAAAGGTCTTTACAGAGTTCATCAGTTTGATAAAGTTGAAATGTTTGTCTACTGTCTTCCAGAGCAGAGCGATTCCTTTCACGAAAAACTCCGTTTGATTGAAGAAGAAATTTTCAGCGGACTTGGACTTCCGTTCCGTGTTGTTGATACTTGCACTGGAGATTTGGGTGCGCCTGCTTACAGAAAGTGGGACTTGGAAGCCTGGATGCCAGGACGCGCTGACGAAAATCATCCAGACGGAGATTACGGCGAAGTAACTTCAACTTCAAACTGCACAGATTATCAGGCACGCAGACTGAATGTAAAATACCATGACGATGATGGAAAAAACAAATACGTTCACATGCTTAACGGAACAGCTGTTGCAGTTGGAAGAGCAATGCTTTCAATTCTTGAAAATTATCAAAATGAAGATGGCTCCGTAACAATTCCAGAAGTTCTTGTTCCTTACTGTGGATTCGACAAAATCGGACCAAAAACAGACGTAGCATCTCCAGTTTACAAAACAATAAAAAAATAAAAATAGGAAGGCAAAATTATGGAAGACAAAAATTATTCAAAAGGCATTTTTTACATTTTACTCTTTGCTTCCATAATTTTGGCGACTGTTATTCTAAAAATCACATCTTCATTTTTTATTCCTCTCACGCTTGCATTGATGCTTTCGTTTGTTTTTTATCCATTTGTAAAGAACCTTACAAAATTTCATGTTCCGTGGATTGTGGGAATAATTCTAGTTGTGATTTTAGCGGCGGCGGCCTTTTTTATAATCGGAAACCTTTTGGTTGCAAGCTGCCGGACAGTTTTAAATGCATATCCAAAATATGAAGCAAGATTCACAACTGTCTACAGCTTAATTGCAGAAGCTTTCCACATTCCTTTTGATGAAAATTCGTCACTAATTATAAATCTTTGGAATTCATTGGGTGTAAGAACATTTGTTCAGAATTTTGCATTGGCGGCAAGCAGCTATATGTTTTCAACTGCAAAGGTCATACTTGTAATTGCGCTGTTTATAGTTTTCTTTTTAATTGAAATCCGCGGAATGAAAGAAAAAGTAAAAACCGCATTCCCGGAAGAGCATCTTAATAGAAAAATAATGTTCATTATAACCAAAACAATTGCAGAAGTAACGCGCTACATTTCCATAAAATTTTTGATTTCATTTTTCACAGGGCTTCTTGTGTTTTTGTTCTGCTTTATGATTGGACTTGACTTTGCCATTATCTGGGGATTTCTTGCGTTCATTTTGAATTTCATACCGACGTTCGGCTCCATTCTTTCCTGGGCACTTACAACTGGATTTGCGGTTCTTCAGTTTTATCCTTCATTTGGAAAAATTCTTTATGTTGGAATAGCCGTGCTTGCAGTTAACTTTATTCTCGGAAATATTATAGAGCCGCGCTGGGAAGGTTCTGACCTTGGAATTTCTCCATTTCTTATTCTTGTAAGCCTTTCGCTTTGGGGCTGGCTTTGGGGATTTATTGGAATGATTCTTGCAGTTCCGATTCTTGTAATTATAAAAATCATTTGCGAAAATATTCAAATTCTAAATCCAATTGGAGTTCTTTTAGGAAATAAAACAAATTTCAATAATAGAAAAAGAAAATTTTCGCTTTTCAACAGAAAAAATTAATTATCCAGAATGCTGAACTTTGCCAAAACAGTCATTTAACTGTCATTCCCGTGCTGCGACACTGTGATGTTTACGCAGTAAACTCGGTCAGGAATCTGTTGAAAAAATTTGATTTGATATATTATCGGAGTGAACACAATAATGACATAAAATTATAAAACTTGAAATTAGGGCTATTAATTAAATTCAAAAGTTGTCCGGTAATTCTATTCGCCTAAAATTTTTCCAGTGATTCTTTCATATAAAAATCTGGAATCCTCTTCTTTTAAGTTTTCGTATTTGAGGGAGAAGCATTTTATATTTTTTGAATTTTCGTTTTCGTAAATTTTTTCAACAGAACATTCAACTTGAACTGTTCTTTTTAAAAGCTTGTTTTCCGAAAGCGTAAAGAAAAGCGAAAGATTGTACTTTAATTCAGAATCAAGATTTTCAGAATTTTCAGCGCAGGCCAGCACAATTCTTTTGTCATCGGCAAAAATTATAAAAAACGGCTTTACTCTGCCCTCCACTGGTTCTTGCGGAAAAATATTTTTTTCAGAAAGATAACGAACAATGCTCAAAAGCTGAATTCCGTTCCCGATTGGATTTGCCTGTCCGGATTTTACTTCCTGCACAAATTTTTCAAGAAGCGATTTTGCTTCATGCTGATTTTCCTCTGGGATTTCAGACCACTTTGGAGTAGAAAAAATTCTGTAGCCTTTCATCGGAATGCAGTCAATTTCAACAACAGAATTTTCCGCCTTGTAGGAAATTTTTCCGCTAAAGTCATAATCATTTTTTGAAAAAAATTCTGGAATTCTTTTTATGCTTGAAGGAATGACAATTGCAAGTCCCTGGGAACATTCTTTCATCGTTGTAATAAAATAAAGCCCCAGATGATTAAAATAAAACTGAACTTTTACAAGCTTTCCCAAAAACGGAAGAACCGTACGCGCAGGATTTTTTAAAAGAATTATTCCCTGATTCAAAACTTTTATTTGCTCAGAAGGAATCGCAACAGGAAAAACAGCGCTTGCAGGAATCCGGCTTTCTTTTTCTGGCACAGGAATTTTTGCGTCAACCATTTCCGCGTCAGCTTGCTCCGGTTTTTTTTCAAGCGTAACGGTCAGAGGAACATTGTCATCCATAAGATATTGAAGCACAAGCTCCCTTTCTATTTTTGTAAGCTCCTTGTTTTCAGACATCGTTCCTCCTATGAATTTTTGTTCCAGCTGAAAATTTCAAGCTGAAAAATTTTCCATTCCTGATCTATTTTTTTTAAATAAGCATAAATGTCAGCGCTTGAATTTTTTTTATCATTTGATTTAAGAAAAATTCTTACTGGGCATTGATAAATTCCATCAGAAAAAAAAGGCTCGCCTGCGACATGACTTAAAACATTTGCCTTCATTTCAGAAAAATCATGCAAAAAAATCACAAGCGAATATAGACTTTCAATTTCAAAATATTTTTCACAATCCTCGTTTTTTTCAAATGAATAAAAAAATGAATCAAGAATTTTTAAAGCTTCTTTGTCCATTGAAGAAATGTCAAGGCTGAATGAATCCTTAAAATTTGGAAAAACTGATTTTGAATCAACAGAAGCCAAAGCAACAGAAGCTGGCGACAATGCAGTTTTGGAAGAAATATTTTTTATGCCTGGCAATTTTTCTTTTAAAATATCAGCTTCAATTTCATTTGACCATAAAGAGATTCTTTCAAAATTTTCTGCGGAACTTTTTAAAGTTTTATCTTTGACTTCAGATTCTTCAACAGAAGCCGCGCATGAAACAAAAAATGCAATAATTAAAATTCCAGCTGAAAAAATTCTTATCATATTCTTTTAGGAACATTATAATGGGGATTTTTGCAAAAGAAAAGATATTTTTTCAACAAACTAAAAATGCGCTGTTACAAAAAATACAGTTTGCGGTTTTATGTGTAATATATTATATTTATAAAAACAAAAATTTTCGGAGGAATCTATGGAAAATCAAATGACGTTTTATGCTCCAACAGAAACTGAAAGGAAACTTTTCCTAACAAGAACTTATTTATGGATGGGAATCGCTCTTCTTGTAAGCGCGGCAGTTTCATTTTTCGCAGCAGAATCAGGACTGATTATTTCTATTTTGAAGGCAACAGGCGGAATGGGACTTATCATTATTTGCATTGCGGAAATCGGTCTTGTAGTCGCCCTTACTTCTTCAATCAGAAAAATTTCTGTAGCAAACGCAAGGCTTTTGTTTATTTTGTATTCAGCTTTAAACGGACTTACAATTTCCACAATTTTCTTTACATACACAAAAAGCTCAATCGCAGTCTGCTTTGTTTCCGCAGCGGCAATGTTTTTTGGAATGTCGATTTACGGCCTTAAGACAAAATCGGATCTTACAACAGCCGGACGCTACCTTATGATGGCTTTAATCGGAATTATCATCGCTTCTCTGCTGAACGGAATTTTGTTTCTTTTTGGAGCCGGAAGCACAATGTTCGATTGGCTGATTTCTGTTGCTTCCGTAGTTGTGTTTACTGGACTTACAGCTTATGACTCGCAGAAAATCATGCGCATTTCTTCAAGGGCGGACAGCTCAGATTCATTCAAGAAAATTGCGATTTATGGCGCGCTTGAACTTTACCTTGACTTTATAAACATTTTCCTTTCGCTTTTAAGGCTTTTTGGAAACCGCAAATAAGTTTCAATTAAAAAAAATTTCAACAGTGTGCAGAATGGCATCCAAAGGCGAATACATTCTCTTTGTCATCGGCACGCTCCGTGTAAAAATTCCGCCGTATTTTTTTTCAACTATGCGGCGGTCTAAAACAACAACAATGCCTTTGTCGTCAGCGCGTCTAACAAGCCGTCCAAATCCCTGCCTGAATTTTATTACAGCCTGCGGAAGGCTTAGCTGCATAAAAGGATTTCCGCCTTTCTTTTCAAGAGCTTCACTTCTTGCTGAAAAAACTGGATCATTCGGAACTGCAAACGGAAGCTTTACAATTATCACTTGGCTAAGACTGCTGCCCGGAACATCAACGCCTTCCCAAAAACTGTCGGTTGCAAACAAAACACTGTTTGTGTCTTTTTTGAATTTTTCAAGAAGCCGGAATCTGTCTTCATCGCCCTGCTTAAAAAGTTCAATTCCATTTTCAGAAAGAATATTTCGGCTTGCATTAAAAGCAAATTTCAAGCTGTCATAGGAAGTGAAAAGAACAAGAGTTTTTCCGCCCGAAGCCAAAATAAGTTTTGGAACCGCTTCTTCAACGAAAGTTTGAAAATATGAGCTGTCTGGAAAAGGCGCATCATTTGGAACTGCAAATAAAACATTTTCTTTGTACGGAAAAGGAGAATCAAAGCTGTCCTGCGCCACTCGCTCAGGCTCTGCAAATGAAATTCCAACACGGCGAGTCCAATAGCCAAAGTTTCTGTCAATCCGCAACGTCGCGCTTGTGCAGACAACAGTTTTCATCGGCTCAAAAACTCCAGAGTTCATCAAAGGCGCAATGTCCAGCGGAGTTTGAATAAACTGAACAAAAGTCACAAAATCTTCACCGGGAACTTTCGGAGGAATTTTCACTTTTTGAAGCCAAAAAACAGTATCGTCTTTTTCTTCCCAAAGCAAAAAATTTCCGCACAAAGCCGCCAAAGATTCAAGACGGCGCAGAACGGTTTTTGCTTCCCAAACTGCAGGAACTTCAGAATCCTTGTCATCAATTTTTTCCAAGACTTCACGCACAAGATTGTTAAATGCAGAAATTGAAGTTTTCAGTTTTGAAAGCGCATTAAAAGTTCCGCCGAATTTCTGAGAGTTTCCACTGTGGATTCTTGAATTGAAATTTTCATCAAGCTCAAGAATTGAAACCTGATCAAGTTCCAAAAGAGAATCTTTTATTCCATTAACAAGAACCGGCGCACGTTCCATACAGTCATCAGCGGAAGAAAATGCGGAAGCCTGAACAAGGAAACCTGTGTTTGAGCTTCTAAAAGTTCTGAACAAAAGATTTATCTGCTTCATCACTTTAAAACGCGTTATTATTTCACTGAAAAAACTTGTCGCGCTGTCTTCAATTCCGTGGGCTTCGTCAAAAACAATTCGTCTGTAAGGAGGCAAAACAGCAGCATTGTCGTAGCCTGCTCCGCTCATTCGGCTTTCAATGTCAGCAAACAAAAGATGATGGTTTACAATTATTATGTTTGCGCTGGCAGCTTCATTGCGGACTTTCATCACAAAGCAGTTTTCCCTGAACGGACATCTTCCGCCAAGACAAGCGTCGCTTTCGCTGTTGACTTTTGACCACACGCTTTCAGATGGAAGAAATGCAAGATCGCTTTTGCTTCCTGTTGAGCTTGTTTTTGACCATTCACTTATTTTGTCAATAATTTCAATTTCTTCATTAAAAAGACTTCTGTCATTTTCCGCTTCAGAAAGCCTGCGAAGACATATGTAGTTTTGCCGGCCTTTTAAAAGCACCGCCTTTATTTTTTTTCCGATTAATTTTTGAGCAAACGGAATGTCTTTTTCAAAAAGCTGCTGCTGAAGATTTATAGTCCCCGTGGAAACAACAACGCATTCCTTGTTTTTCACCGACCAAAGCATTGCAGGAATCAAATATGCAAAGCTTTTTCCAACTCCAGTTCCGGCTTCAAAAACTCCGATTTTTTCCTTATTAAATGATGCAGCGATTTCTTTTGAAAGTGAAATTTGAGACGGACGCTCCTCGTAGTTCCCGTAGGATTTTGCAAACGGACCTTGGCTTGAAAGAAAAAATGCAGTTTCTTTCTCATTCAAAAGCTCAATTTTTTTAGGCTTTACAGGCTCCACAACCACATAAACCCGGGAAACTTCATTGTCAACTATGTAAAATCCGAGCGAAGTATCAGAGGCATTGTAGGCAATATTTTGGTCTGCCTCGCTAGGAGAAAGGTTTCCGCTTGGATGATTATGGATTATGACATTTCCTTCTCTTGCGGCATTTTTATTTACAACTACGGAATTTTCGTTTCCGCGGGAACCAGCCTGAACTGAAACAACAATGCCTTCCAAATTTATTTTTCCAGCCCAAAAAACTTCATTTCCGTCTGCGTCTTCAATATCAGAGCGCATGGTGTCAATTGCATTCTGGCTGAATCTTTTTAAGGCTTCCATAGTCAGCAGTATTTTAGATTGAAAGGAAAAAATGTTCAACAAGCAATTTTTACATGTGAATAAAATCACAATATTTTCTGTAAGTTGTTATAAATTTCACAAAAAAATTGAAAAATCGTCAAAATCGGGCTTAAAAGGCAGTTTTAGTTTTTATTTCCATTAACAGGTATATTTTTTTGTGTTATAATATAATTTGAGTGTTGCTGTCATAGAAGGAATTTTCTTCAGGCTATACGGCGACTCTTTTAAAACCATTTGCACACAGGAGATATTTATGGCAAACAAAATCACCATTATTGGTGCTGGACAAGTTGGCTCATCTATTGCTTATGCCCTTTGTCTTAAAAGCATTGCAACTGAAATCGTTATGATTGACATTGACAAAAACCGCGCTATGGGAGAAGCTCTGGACATTCGTCAGGGAACTCCATACATGAGCCCTGTAAATATTCACGACGGCTCTTATGAAGACGCAAAAGATTCAGACCTTGTAATCTTGACTTCTGGAGTTGCACGCAAACCGGGACAGTCTCGCCTTGACCTTGCACAGACAAATGTAAACATAACAAAGTCAATTATTCCGCAGATTGCAAAAGTCGCTCCAAACGCAATTTATATCATCGTTGCAAATCCTGTTGACATTCTTACATATCAGTTTGTAAAAACATCTGGAATTCCTGCTGACCACATCATTGGAACTGGAACTTTGCTTGACACAGCAAGACTGCGCACAAAAATCGCTGATGTATACGGAATTGGACAGCCTAATCTTCACGCTTATGTTTTCGGCGAGCATGGAGACTCTTCATTTGTTCCGTGGTCTTTGGTAAACGTAGCTTCTGTTCCTGTAGACTCATACTACGACAGCCTCAACGGAAAAGGAAATGCAAAGCCTGACCACGCTGAAATTGAAGACTTTGTACGCAAATCAGGCGGAATCATTATTTCAGCAAAAAAATGCACAAACTACGGAATTGGCGCTACAACAGCACGCCTTTGCGAAATCATCAAAAATTCAAATGATTCTGTTACAATCGCTTCTTCAATGCTTACAGGCGAATACGGAATCAGTGATGTATGTTTGAGCATTCTTACAGTTGTTGGCGGACACGGAATCACAGGCCGTCTTGTTGCTCCTCTTACAGACAATGAGATTGCCCAGCTCAAGCATTCCGCAGACTGCCTCAAAGACGTAATCAAGCAGCTGGAGTTCTAAATGGAATACAGAATTGAACATGACAGCATGGGCGAAGTAAAAGTTCCTGCTGACAAACTCTGGGGCGCACAGACTGAACGCAGCCACGAAAATTTCCTTATTGGCGTTGGAATTGAAACAATGCCGCGTGAAATTACAAAGGCTTTTGGTTATCTAAAAAAAGCGGCAGCTCTTGCAAACAATGCGCTCAAACCTGAAAAAATGACAGACAAAAAGCTCAAGGCAATTTCTCAGGCTTGCGATGAAGTTATTTCAGGCTCGTTGAACGAAAACTTTCCGCTTGTTGTATGGCAGACAGGTTCTGGCACACAGTCAAACATGAATACAAATGAAGTCATTGCGAACAGAGCAAACCAGATTGCAGGCGAAAAACTTTGCCATCCGAATGACGACATAAACATGAGCCAGTCTTCAAATGACACTTTTCCAACTGCAATGCACATTGCCGCTGTTGTT
This sequence comes from Spirochaetales bacterium, assembly GCA_030540405.1. GTDB lineage: Bacteria > Spirochaetota > Spirochaetia > Treponematales > Treponemataceae > Treponema_D. Next base: position 74,688 of record JAUNWH010000001.1, on the reverse strand, counting down.
GAAGTTGAAGACAAGCTTTTTCCAGCAATCGACACGCTTGTTGATACTTTCAAGAAACTGGAAAAGGCAAATGAAGGCATTGTAAAGTCAGGACGCACTCACCTTCAGGACGCAGTTCCAATTCAGTTCTCGCAGGAAATTTCAGGCTGGAGAACTTCCCTTGAGCGCGACAAGGAAATGCTTTCTTCTTCCCTTCCATATTTAAAGCAGCTTGCTTTGGGAGGAACAGCTGTTGGAACTGGACTCAATGCGCCGGCTGGATTTGACACTCTTGTTGCAAAGAAAGTTTCAGAGCTTACAGGAAAAGATTTCATTACAGCGCCAAATAAATTTCATGCGTTGACTTCAAAAGACGAAATTGTTTTTGCCCACGGAGCTTTAAAAGCGCTTGCTGCCGATTTGATGAAAATCGCAAACGATGTAAGATGGCTTGCTTCCGGTCCAAGATGCGGAATCGGTGAAATCCATATTCCAGAAAATGAGCCGGGCTCTTCAATCATGCCGGGAAAAGTAAATCCGACACAGTGCGAGGCAATGACTATGGTTGCCGTTCAGGTCATGGGAAACGATGCGGCTGTTGGAATGGCTGCTTCACAGGGAAACTTTGAGCTGAATGTATTTATGCCGGTAATCGCATATAATTTTCTTCAGTCTGTAAGGCTTCTTGCTGAAGTAATGGTAAGCTTCAATAAAAACTGCGCGGTTGGAATTACAGCAAACAAGGAAAAAATGCACTTCAACTTGTACAATTCCCTGATGCTTGTAACAGCCCTGAACCCATACATCGGATACGAAAACGCGGCAAAAACTAGCCACAAAGCTTACGAAGAAAATATTTCACTTAAAGATGCCTGCGTACAGCTTGGTTTCCTTACAGCTGAAAAATTTGACGAAGTTTTCCATCCAGAAGAAATGGCTGGCGTGAAAAAATAAAAATATCAAGCCTTAAGTTTTTGCTTGAGGCTAGCTAAAAATATCCTGCACTTAGGAGCAAAGAATGAGTGAGAACCAGACACACACACTGACTTATTCTTATTTCCCAGGCTGCACGCTAAAAAACAAAGCGAAGGATTTGGACTTATACGGTCGTTTAAGCGCTGAAGCTCTTGGTTTCAAACTTGAAGAAATTGAAGAGTGGCAGTGCTGCGGCGGTGTATATCCTACAGGCAAAAATGAAATTGCCTCAAAGCTTCCTTCTGTCCGGGCTTTGGCTGCATCCAGAGATAAGAACCAGGCATTGGTAACACTGTGCTCAGCATGTTACAATGTAATCAAGCAGGTGAACAATGACCTGCAGAATGACGAGAATACAATTTTAAAAGTAAATAATTATCTCGCCCAAGACAATATTGAATACCACGGAGAGACGAAAGTCCTTCACTTCCTTGAAGTTCTCCGCGATGAGATCGGCTGGGACAACGTAAAGAAGGCCGTCAAGAATCCTTTCAAGGGAAAGAAAATCGGTGCCTATTACGGCTGCCTTCTTCTCCGCCCGGGAAAGGTAATGGAATTTGACGATCCTGAGAATCCGAAAATCCTTGAGGACTTCATAACCGCAATAGGCGGAACTCCTGTCATTTATGCCCAGCGCAACGAGTGCTGCGGCGCCTATGCCGCGTTCGAGGATGAGACGATTCCCCAGAAAAGGTCGGCCTCGATTCTTGCGAATGCCGAGGACATGGGAGCGGACTTCCTTGTCACAAGCTGCCCTCTGTGCCGCTACAATCTCATAAAGAACAAAGGCTCATCAAACCTTGACGTTATCTACTTTACAGAACTTCTTGCGGAAGCTCTCGGCGTAAAAGATGCCGTAGCAAAGGAGGCTGTGAATGCTTGAGTCAGAAATTCAGAAATACAAGGAACTGATTCTTGAAACAAGCGGAGTCAATCCGAAAAAATGCATGGTCTGCGGAAAATGCTCCGGAACCTGCCCTAATTACGACTCCATGGAATATCATCCGCATCAGTTTGTGCAGATGGTTGAGAACGGAGAAATCGAGCCTCTTTTAAAGAGCAAGTCGATTTATACCTGTCTGAGCTGCTTCGCCTGCCTTGAGAGATGTCCACGCCAGGTTGAGCCGGCCAAGCTTATTGACGCTGTGCGCACTGTTGTTGAGCGTGAGCGCGGTCCTCTTCACCTTGATCCTGTTCAGGTTCCTGAAAAGCTAGATGAAGAGACTCCGCAGCAGCTTTTGATGAGCGCATTCAGAAAGTACCGCAAATAGGAGCAGCATCATGGAAAGAATCGGTGTTTTCGTGTGCCATTGCGGCACAAACATTGCAGGCACTGTTGACGTTGCGAAAGTAGCTGAAGAGCTGGGCAAGGTGAACGGTGTAGTTTATTCAACTCATTATACATATATGTGTTCTTCCGCCGGTCAGAAAATGATTGAGGACAAGATTCACGAGCTGAACCTTACTGGTGTGGTTCTGTGCTCCTGTTCTCCGCGTATGCATGAGAAGACCTTCCGTTCCTGTGCGGAGCGCGCCGGCTTGAATGCTTACAAGGTGGAAGTCGCGAACATCCGTGAGCAGTGCTCATGGGTTATGAAGGAAATGGGCGATGCCACGGAAAAAGCCATCGCTTTGGGCAAGGCGGCCGTCGCAAAGACAATCCTTGACACGCCTTTGATTGAAGGCGAGACACCAATGACAAAGCGCGCATTGGTAATTGGCGGCGGTATCGCCGGAATCACGGCTGCCCTCGACATTGCGGACGCAGGATTCCCGGTTGATATTGTTGAGAAGGATTACACTGTCGGCGGAAAGATGGCGAAGCTCGACAAGACCTTCCCTACTTTGGACTGCGCGTCTTGTATCGTCACGCCGAAAATGACTGAAGTCAGCCAGAATCCGAACATCCGCATTCTCTCCTACTCGGAAGTCGCAGGTGTAAAGGGATATATCGGAAACTTCGAGGTGGACATCAAACGCCATCCGCGTTATGTTGACGAGACGAAATGCACGGGCTGCGGAGCCTGTATAGAAAAATGTCCGAACAAGAAAGTTCCGAACGCATTCAACCTGAACCTGAACAACCGCAAGGCGATTGACATTCCGTTTGCCCAGGCTGTTCCGAAGGTGGCCGCAATCTCCGCGGACTACTGCCTTCATATAAAGGGAATGAAGAACGGCAAGGACAATGTCTGCGGATTCTGCGAGAAGGCCTGTGCCGCAGGAGCAATCAACTTCCATCAGGAAGAGACAATGCTTACTGAAAAATACGGCGCAATCATCGTGGCTACCGGCTACAATCCGATCAGCCTTGAGAAATTCGATGAGTACGCATACAGCCAGAGTCCGGACGTTGTTTCCTCACTTGAATTCGAACGCCTCTGCAACGCATCCGGTCCTACAAACGGACATCTTCTCCGCCCTTCAGACGGAAAGGAGCCGAAGAACATTGTATTCGTCCAGTGCGTGGGAAGCCGCTGTTCCGCGGACTCCACAAAAGGCCACGAATACTGCTCAAAGATTTGCTGTATGTATACTGCAAAGCATGCAATTCTTACACGCGACCACTATCCAGATACAAACATCACGGTCTTCTATATTGATGTGCGTACTCCGGGAAAGAATTTTGATGAATTCTACCGCCGCGCGGTTGAGCAGTACGGTGTTCACTACATCAAGGGACAGGTTGGAAAAGTAACTCCGCTTTCGGACGGAACTCTTGACGTGCAGGGCTCTGACCTTATTCTGAACCGTCAGGTTCACATCAAGGCGGACATGGTTGTTCTTGCCGCTTCAATCGAGGCCGACAAGTCTGCCCGCCCGCTTGCGACAATGCTCACAACTTCCATGGACAACAACGACTTCTTCCTTGAGGCCCATGCAAAGCTCCGTCCTGTTGAGTCTCCTACAGCGGGTATCTTCCTTGCAGGATGCTGCCAGGGACCTAAGGATATTCCGGAGACTGTAGCGCAGTCATCAGGCGCGGCCGCAAAGGCAATCTGCCTGCTCGTAAAGGACAAGCTCAAGAACAATCCTTGCACTGCGAATCCGAACGAGAACGCCTGCAACGGCTGCGGCCAGTGCGCGAACGTCTGTCCTTACGGCGCCATCTCTTATATCGAGAAGGATTTCCGCGGACCGAACAGAACTACAATCACACGCCGTGTTTCCCAGGTGAACAAGGCTATGTGCCACGGATGCGGAGCCTGTACGGTTGCCTGTCCTTCCGGCGCGATGGATCTGTTAGGATTCAGCAACAAACAAATCTTGGCGGAGGTTGACTCAGTATTGTAATTCGCAATGCCAAGACAGCAATGCGTAATTATTTATCCTGAAAAAAATAACTATGGCTGAAAATAAAGAATGGGAACCGAGAATTGTTGCTTTCTGCTGCAACTGGTGCTCTTACGCCGGTGCGGACTTGGCTGGCAACAACCGTCTTGAATATCCGAAGAACGTTAAAATCATCCGTATTCCATGCTCATGCAGGCTGAATCCTCTTTTCATTCTCCGTGCATTCCAGCGTGGCGCAGACGGTGTAATCCTATGCGGATGCCACCCGGGTGACTGTCACTACTCTACAGGAAACTATTTCGCGCGCCGCCGCATGACCCTGCTCTTCTCGATGCTTGACTATCTGGGAATTGACAAGGGACGCACGCGCGTTGAATGGTGTTCCGCCGCCGAAGGTGTCCGCTTTGCCGGAATCATGAACGATTTCGTATCGCAGATAAAGGCCCTTGGCGAAAACAAGAAGCTGGAGGATGTAAGATGCAAGACAAACTGATTGCCCGCGCCAAGGAACTTCTTTCTGAAGGCAAGGTACAGAAGGTTGTCGGCTGGAAAAAAGGTCTCTTTGATGACGACATCACTCCGGCCGTATTCGCAACCGCGGAAGAACTGGACAAGGATTTTGTCTTCAACAAATACTGCAAGGCGAACCTTTCAAAATATCTGGTCGGAATCACAAGGAACATCGAGATTGCGAAGAGCACTACGCGCATGAACAACACGATGGCGAAGCAGCGCGATCCGAACGCGCAGGACAAGCCTATTCCGTCCGAAGTTGTGCTTGTGTTCCTGAAGCCTTCCGACACATATTCATTCACCCAGCTGCTCAAGGAAAGCCGCATTACAAGAGACGATGTCTATGCGATCGGCGTTCCGTGCCAGGATTCAATTGACGGCGGAGATGTATGCGGAAACTGCGCCGGAAAGAAGCCCGTCTCATGCGATGAATACATCGGCGTGGATCCGGAAGCAGAGGTTGCTCCGAACACGGCAAGAATGGAGGAAGTCGCAAAGATTGAGGCCATGACAGTGAACGAGCGCTATGAATTCTGGAGAAACGAATTCAGCCGCTGCATAAGATGCAACGCCTGCCGTAACGTATGCCCTGCCTGCACCTGCGAGAAATGCGTGTTCGACAACAACGCGCTCTACACGACGCAGAAAGTCGCGGAGACAAGCTTTGAGGAAAGCCTCTTCCATATCATCCGCGCATGGCACGTGGCCGGACGCTGCACGGACTGCGGTGAATGCTCAAGAGTCTGCCCTCAGAACATTCCGCTTTATCTTCTTAACCGCAAGTACATCAAGGACATCAATGAGATTTACGGCGACTATCAGGCCGGAGTTGACATGGAGTCTAAGCCTGCAATGCTCCGTTTCCAGGAAGACGACCCGGAGACAACGATTGTTTACGACAGATCAAAAGACGGAGGTAATGAATAATGCTTAGTATCGCAAAAGATAAAATCGATTCATTATTTGAGCTTATCGGTTCAAAGCAGCCTTTGTACTTGCCTGTTGACAACAATTCGGGAAAAGCCGACTTCGCGAAATGGCAGAAAGGCACAAAGTTTTCAGAAAAATTAAAGACCACACGCTCCGCAAAGGATTTCTTCTTTCCTAAGACCGAGCATCTGGTAAGCTATGAAATGAGCGGAAAGGAAGTCAAGGTCGTTGACCCGCGCAAGGAAGTCGAGGATTTTGTAATCTTCGGTGTACGCGCCTGCGATGCCCGCGGATTTACCGCAATCGACAACGTCTACCTGAACATGAATCCGGTGGACTCATACTACAAGAACCGCCGCGAGCACGGAACAGTAATTGTCCTTGCCTGCAACGAGCCTGCGAAAACCTGCTTCTGTTCCACATTCGGAATTGACGCGTCGCTTGCAAAACCTGCCGGAGACGTTAGCTGCTGGCTTGCCGACGGAAAGTACTATTTTGAGGCGAACACCGACAAGGGCAAGGCTTTTGTCGAGAACGCGAAATCCGCTCTTGAAGACGCTGACGCATCCGCTGTTGAATCCTGCAAGAAGGACATCTCGGCAAAAGTTGAGGCTCTTCCGTTCGCCCATCTGGATCTCTCCAAGTTCCAGGGCAAGGACATGCTCAAAATTTTCAACTCGAAAATTTGGGACAAGGTTTCAGAGCCATGCGTAGGCTGCGGAACCTGCACTTATGTCTGCCCTACCTGTATGTGCTTCGATGTGCGCGACTTCGCCACAAGCAACGGCGTGCGCCAGGTGCGCTGCTGGGATTCCTGCATGTACAACGACTTCACCCAGATGGCCGCCGAGAATCCGCGCCACACACAGAAGGAAAGAAGCCGACAGAGATTCATGCACAAGCTCATGTACTATCCTATGGCGCATGAAGGAATGTTCAGCTGTGTGGGCTGCGGACGCTGCGTTGAAAACTGCCCTGTGAACATGAACATCGTCAAGGTCATCAAAGCCGTCAACGAGAGCGATGACATCTAAGGAATAGGAGAAACTGATGGAAAACAAAGAAAGCTTTATTCCTTATGTAGGAAAAATTATTGACATTAAGCAGGAAACTCCTGATGTAAAGACTTTCAGTGTAGTCGGTCTTGACGGAAAGAAACTGTTCGAGCACATTCCGGGTCAGTGCGCAATGCTGATTGTTCCGGGCGTGGGCGAATCGATGATTTCAATAACCTCATCCCCGACTCTTGAAACACACATGGAATTCTCGATAAAGAAGTGCGGCTGCGTCACAGAATGGCTTCACTCCGCGGAAGTCGGCCAGGAAATCTGCCTCCGCGGACCGATTGGAAACGGATTCCCTGTTGAAGGCGCGCTCAAGGGCAAGGACATTCTCGTCATCGCAGGCGGTATCGGAATCGCTCCGGTCCACTCGGTTGTAAACTACATGATGGATCACCGCGAGAACTACGGAAGAATTCAGGTCATCTACGGAAGCCGCTCGAAGGCTGATCTTGTGCGCCTTGAGGAGATGCAGAACGTCTGGATGAAGCAGCCGAACTGCTCGATAAATCTTACAATAGACCGCCCTCAGGACGACTGGGACGGGCACGTCGGATTTGTTCCTCCTTACGTTACAGAATGCAATCCGGATCCTAGCATGACAGTAATCATGTGCGGACCGCCAATTCTGATTCACCTCTCGCTCGACGCATTGAAAAAGCTCGGATTCAAGGACAATCAGGTCTTTACGACTATGGAAATGCGCATGAAGTGCGGAATCGGAAAATGCGGAAGATGCAACATAGGCGACAAATTCGTCTGCAAGGACGGACCTGTGTTCAGCTTCGACCAGCTTGGGGAACTGCCTCCAGAGTATTGATTTCAAGAATTTTCCTGTGAAGATTCGAAAATTTTTATAAGACTTCAGATGCGCCGTCCACGGCGCATGAGGAGATTAAATTATGTCAGAGACAAAACAGATGGCTACAATATATCTGTTCGGAAAGAAATATGATGTTCCGGCAGAACTTACAATCATGAATGCTATGGAATATGCCGGCTATCAGCTCAAACGCGGCTGCGGATGCCGCAACGGATTCTGCGGAGCCTGCGCCACAATCTACAGAATCAAGGGCGAGAACCAGCTCCAGACCTGCCTTGCCTGCTCAAAGAAAGTCGAGAACGACATGTACATCGCCACCCTTCCGTTCTTCCCTCTTGTGAAGCAGGTTTACGACCTGAACACAATGAAGCCGGAACAGGCTGTTATGATGCAGCTTTACCCGGAAATTTATTCTTGCGTAGGATGCAATGCCTGCACACGCGCCTGTCCTCAGAATCTTCAGACAATGCAGTACATTGCCTACGCGCAGCGCGGTGATTTTGCAAAATGCGCGGATCTTTCTTTTGACTGCATCATGTGCGGCTGCTGTTCTTCCCGTTGTCCGGCAGGAATCAGCCATCCTCAGGTTGCGGAGCTTGCGCGCCGCCTGAACGGAAAATATATCCAGCCGCAGAGCCAGCATCTTCTTGACCGTGTGGAAGAAATCAACGAAGGAAAGTGCGAGGAACTTATCCAGAACCTGATGAAAAAGCCTTTGGCTGAAATCAAAGAACTGTATAACACACGAGAAATTGAAAAATAATCTGGACCGCATATCCGTGTAGTTCAGAAAAATACTGACGCGCCCAAGCATGGCGCTCCTTCAGGAGATAAAAATATGTACGGAAATTATCTTGACGATGCAGCTAAGATTGTTGCAGAAAAACGCGAAGAGAACCTTAAATTTGAACACGCTCGTCTTACAGCGGAAGAAAAAGACGATTTGCTTTTGAAATTTCATCCGGATAGAATCAAGAGCCAGTTTGAGGAGCTGAAAATCGGTCCTAACAAAGGACAGAAAGCTCCTATTGAACTGGCAAAAATGCTTGAGGCAAAACCAAGAATCGAACCGGAGCACATTGATTTGAACCACGTTGACTATGAAACTGATGTTCTTGTAATCGGCGGTGGTGGAGCCGGAACTTCCGCGGCAATCATGGCTTCTGAAGCCGGCGCAAAAGTTCTTCTTGTTACAAAACTTCGCGTAGGTGACGCAAACACAATGATGGCTGAAGGTGGAATCCAGGCTGCGGACAAGCCGAACGACTCACCTGCTCAGCATTACCTTGACTGTTTTGGCGGCGGACACTTTGATGGAAAACCTGAGCTTGTTTATACACTTGTAAATAAAGCTCCGTCTGTAATCAAATGGCTGAACGACCTTGGCGTTGAATTTGACAAAATGCCGGACGGAACAATGGTTACAACCCATGGCGGCGGAACAAGCCGAAAACGTATGCACGCCTGCAAGGACTATTCCGGAGCAGAAATCATGCGAACGCTCCGCGATGAGACTTTCAACCGCAAGGACAACATCACTGTTGTTGATTTCACATCGGCGATTGAGCTTATCAAGAACGACAAGGGCGAAGCTTGCGGCGCGGTTCTTATGAACATGGAAACAAACGAGCTTTACATCGCAAAGGCAAAAGTTGTGATTCTTGCAACTGGTGGTGCAGGTCGTATGCATTACCAGGGATTCCCTACTTCAAACCATTATGGTGCTACAGCTGACGGTCTTGTTCTTGCTTACCGCGCAGGCGCAAAGCTTTTGTATCAGGATTCATTGCAGTATCATCCTACAGGAGCTGCTTACCCAAGCCAGATTCTTGGAAAACTTGTAACAGAAAAAGTGCGCTCGCTTGGCGCTAAGCTGATTAATAAGAATGGTGAGGTTTATATTCATCCTCTTGAAACACGCGACGTAAACGCTTCTGGAATTATCCGCGAAGTAAAAGAAGGTCGTGGCGTTCACAATGAGGTTCAGGACGCTGTTTGGCTTGATACTCCGATGATTGATATGATTCACGGCGAAGGCACAATCTTAAAGTCTATTCCTGCGATGTACAATATGTTCATTAAATACGGAATCGACATCCGCAAGGAACCGATTTTGGTTTACCCTACGCTTCACTACCAGAACGGCGGTGTTGAAATCGACAAGACTTGCCACACAAATGTAAAGAATCTGCTTGTTGCCGGAGAGGCTTCCGGCGGTGTCCATGGAACAAACCGATTGATGGGAAATTCTTTGCTTGACGTTGTTGTATTCGGCCGCGAAGCTGGAATTGAAGCCGGAAAAATGTTCAAGGACATTCAGCTTTCTGAAACTTCAAAAATGAACCTTGACCATGTAAAGGCATTTGAAAAGGAACGCGATGCGGCTGGAATCAAGGGAGATGAAGTTTCTCCTAAAATTTTGCCAGTTTACCACCACGGAAACCCGGAATTTGAAAAAATAATTCCTGGTGCAAGTAAATAAAGAGAGTGTAATAAAAACTTTGCCTAAGATAGCGTCAAAGTTTTTATTCACAAGTTTGCGTTGCAAACTTTCTTATCAACTGCCCATTCTCATTTCATTGCGAATGGGCATAAAAAGTCAAATCGAAAATTGAAATTTTCTCGTTGACTTTTTATGGGAGGTTGTATGAAAAACAAACATATTTCACTTTCTACAAAAATGGTTTTAGGAAACATTTTGCCACTAGTTCTTGTTTCAACATTCATAATTATTTCTTTTCTTATTGCGTTAAATAAAGCAATAAACACAGATATTGAAAAAATTACAGAAACTTCGATTGAAAATCTTGACAGTAAAATATCAGCAATTATTCAAAAATATGAAATTCAGATTGATCATCTAAAAAATATTCTTAAAGAAAGACACAACAAGGAAATCGCAGACCTTGCGGCAACGGCACTTACTGTAGATATGCCTGATGATTTTTCTCTATACTACGGAACTTTGATTTCCCGCTATGAGCCAGGCGGATTTTATTCTGACAGTTCTGGCTGGAATCCTGATGCTGGCTGGCTTCCTCCTGAGCGTCCATGGTTTCAAGATGCTGTAAAAAATTCTGGAGAGTTTGCAATTACAGATCCTTATGTTGATACAATGACAAATTCAATCTGCACAACAATCAGCAAGGATGTAAAAGATGAAAACAACAAACTGCTTGGAGTAGCCGCAATTGATATAATACTGGACAATCTTTCTGCGACAATGGCAGATATTAAAATTTCTGAAAACGCAAAGGCATATATGGTAAACGCAGACGGCTTGTTTATTACAAATGACGACACATCTTTTTTAATGGAAAAATCGATTTTTGATGAGTCTGAATTTAAAAAACATAACTTTACCAAAGTCAATTTCTTTAATTCATCAAATATAATTATAAAAGGCGGAATTTTTTATGGAGTATGCAAATCCTCTTCTACTCCATGGTACATTGTAGCTTACGGTCCTGTTTCCGACTTTACAAAAAACAGCTATTCAGCAATCTTTAAAGTTTTGCTCATAATCATTGCGGCAATTGCAACTGCGGCAGTTATTCTTCTTTTCAGCGCAAAATCAAGCGCCAAGGAATTTAAACTTATGGCTGTAAATTGCAATGAAATTGCGCAAGGCGACTTTACAAAAGAAGTTAAAGATGGCAGAACAAAAGAAGCGGCGGAACTTGCAGAAGGATTCAACAACATTATCGTTGACCTTTCTTCGCTCATAAAAGGCATAAGAAATTCTGCAAATGACATCGGCAATATTACAGAAAATCTTTCAGAAGCTTCTGATGTAATCGGACAAAGCGTTGAAACAACAAACAGTTCTGTTGAAAATGTTGCGCAAAGTGTCCAAACGCAGATTCATTCAGTTGACAAGATTGACCAGTCCGTTACAGAAATCGTAAAACAAATCAACAGTCTTAAATCTGAAATTGAAACCCAAGACCGGATAATCGACGATTCCTCTGACTCAATTGAAATTGTGGCAAACAATGTTCTTGCCGTAAATGAAAAAATAAGTGAAACTTCAAAAGATGTTTCAGAACTTGTAGAATTTGCAGACAAAAATAGAAACGAGTTGAAAAATTCAGTTGCGCAGATTCTTGAAGTCAAAGAGAAATCAAAAAATCTTCTTGATACAAACAAAATAATTGCATCCGTCGCAAGCCAGACAAATCTTCTTGCCATGAACGCCGCAATTGAAGCAGCTCACGCAGGTGTTGCCGGAAAAGGTTTTGCCGTTGTTGCCAATGAAATCCGCAAACTTGCAGAAACGACATCAAAGCAAGCAAAATCTTCTTCCGAATCGCTCAAGCTTATTCAAACTCAAATTGACACAATTTCAGACACATCAATCGATGTTGAAAAAGCTTTTGAAAATACAATCGAAAAAATCGCCAACATCAATACTTCTGTAGACAGTCTTAAATCTTCCGCAGAAGAACAAGGTCAAAAAGCTCAGGAAATTTTAAGCGCGCTTGATGACATGAAAAGCAGTTCCAAAATCGTAAAATCTGGTACTGAAAAAATTGTGCAAGTTACAACAGATGCGTCTTCAATTTGCAATGAGCTCGTAAAACTAAACTCAAGCGTAGAACAGAATCTTACAGAATGCAAAGACGCCGCAGCCACTCTGCTTGCCGCCTCAAACAAAATCACAGAAACTGTAAGCAAAAACAATGCCTCTGTTGAAATTCTTAATCACGCAATTTCTCCGTTCAAGGTGAAGTAAAGCGATTTGGGACAAGTATTGAGATTTCACTGTCATTCAAGACTTGTCCGAGTAATCTATTGTAAAATCTACTCGCAGCTAAAAGTATGCCCCTGAACTTTCTTTACAAACTCGTAGTCGATTGTTCGCCGCAAGCCCTCCTCAAGTTCAACAGGAGCGGAAAAGCCAGTCTGCGGAACTCTTGACGACTTGAAATATGTGTTCTGGCAGAACTTTTTTACGCGGATTGAATTGATTGCAAACTTCTTGTGCAGAATGAACGCAAGCAGGTCAAAGCATTTTCCGCCGAAATATGCAAGCCAGTACGGGAAATGGGCAAGGCGCTTCTTCGGCTTTCCGAGGTGCTTGTAAACGTCAAGCACAAGATGGTTCATGTCGTAGGCAGGCTCGTCGCAGTAGTTAAACAGATGCTGCTTTCCTGCAGATGTTCCGTCGTATTCCTTTTCAAAGCAAGGAAGATTCTCCTCGTTCTCAATGCAGAACTGGATGAACGCCGCGACATTCTCAACATAGTTCATACTCTTGCGGTTCGTGCCCTTGCCTACCATCGGGAACTTTCCGCCGGCAATCTGGCGCAGAAGGTTGTACACGTTTCCGCGGTTCTGCTCGCCGAAAATCACAGTCGGGCGGATTATTGTAAGGCAGTTCATTTTGTCAGAAGAAAGCCACTCGCGGTATTTCCCCTCGGAAAGATATTTTGTGCGGCCGTAGTCGTTGAAATATTTTATCTCGCCAGTTTCGTCTGTTCCAACCGGTGCGAATCCGTAGACAGCGACTGAGCTTGTAAAGAAGATGTGATGGATTCCAAGCTCTGAGCAGGCTTTGCAGATGTTTTCGCTGCCTTTTACGTTCACCTCATCATACAAGGATTTTGGAGTTACATCGTCTCGGTGCTCGGCTGAAAGATTCACGACAACATCGCTTCCTTTCAGGACTTCCAGAAGGGAATGCATAGGCTGGGCTTTTTTTGCAGCCTCATCCGCGCCCGGTGCCATCGCCTCGTCCGTAAGGCTCGCAGGAAACTCATTTGTTTCGTTCATGGAGTTGCGAACATCGCAGCGGAGCCAAAGGTCAGGATACGCCACGCTTTTTCTTTTGTCCGCGATTCTTACACTATGCCCGGCTTCTAGAAGCCGCTTTACAAGCCGGGTTCCCACAAAGCCCGACCCGCCGATAACTGTTATTGTCATTTTGTTTTAACCTCCAAAATATAAAGATGCATTAGGGATTTGCATACCTAACGGTATGCTACGAGATTTTGCTAATGCAAATCTCGTTTATTTTACGTGTGCGCAAGCTGCGCACGTCCTAATGCTAACGCGTTAGGGATTGTAGCCGTGCCGAAGGCGTTCGTAAGCAGCTCGCTGCATCGAATGAAGCGACAGCGGAACGGCGAAAAGCCCGACCTGCCAAATGGCAGGAAACGCCATAACCTACTTTATGAATTTCAGGAATCCGCTTGCCGCATAATTAAGGAAATATTTTAAAGCTTTGAAAAATGGAATTTTTAACTCCCTGCGAAGAATATTCCACTGCCATTTGAATATTTTCAATTTGCTGCCTGAAACAGAAGATTTGTTTTCTCTGTAAACGGCTTCCACAGAATTTGTGTTGATTGCAAAAAATCCTTTTTTTAGAATTTCAAGCCACATAACGTAATCTTCGTGATGAATTTCCTTTTGGAAAACTTTTCCGCATTTTTTTGTGTCGTACATTCCTGTAAGATTTCCAATACAGTTTCCATTTAGCATATAATTATATGAAACAAAAACAGGCGAAGATATTGAATTGTTTCCATAATTTCCACCAGCATTCATTTTTGCGTAATATGAAAATACTACCGCGACATTTTTTGTCTCAAAGAGCGGCAACTGATGCTCAAGTTTTGTCGGAAGCCATATATCATCACAGTCAAGGAAAGCGATAAAACGACCGGATGCAGCATTTATTCCGACATTACGCGGAGTTGCCGGCATACCGGAAGATTTTTCCGTGTGCAACAGTTTTATCCGTGAATCTTTTTTGCAGAAATCTTCTATTATATTCACAGAATTATCAGTGGAATTATCATCTACAACAAGCAATTCCCAATCTGTATAAGTCTGAGACAGAACAGAAGTTATGGAATCTGGAAGATACTTTTCTCCGTTGTGGCACGGCATTATTATTGAAATCTGGGGCATAATTTTTCCTTTTATGTTTTATCTTTCCTATTTGAAAAGATAATTTTTCAGTTTTCCAAATGCTTTCAAGGAACGTTTCAAATCCTCAAAATCTGTAAATCCAGAAATAATCCTATGCATAATATAACGTGGACGCAGATAATATTTTTTCCGTGCATAATTGCAAAAATTAACCATTTCCTTAGAAGAAAGCCCGTCTTCATTCAAGACCGTGTTATGGGTTCCATCTTCATTCACATAGTCTTCATAATTGACAGTTATGAATTTATTTCTTACCGCCCAATCATAAGCTTCTGTTCCAGGATACGGAATAAGAGGGAAAAACTGAGCTGTATCGGTATTAAGTTTCAAGGCTAACTTTAATGTTTCTTGCATTGTTTCTTTTGTTTCGCCTTCATTGCCAACCATATAACAGGCATGAATTTTTAAACCAGCCTTTTTTGCATTTTTTGTATATGAATAAAACTGCTCAACTTTTGTGCCTTTTTTTATATTGTTTAAAATCTGCTGGCTTCCGCTTTCAATTCCAGGAATAATAAGACGGCAACCAGCTTTTTTCATAAGTTTCATTGTTTCCAAGTCAAGAGTATTTACGCGAGCATTGCATAGCCAACGAAGTTTTTTATTCAACTTTTTAGAAATAAGAAGATTACAAATTTCTTTTACTCTGTTTTTATCAGCTGTAAAAGTGTCATCCTCAATTACAACTTCTTTCGCATCTTCAAAATTTTCCGCAATAAATTCAAATTCACCTACAACATTCTCAGGACTTCTAGCCCTATATTTATGTCCATGCATAGTCTGCGGATAAACACAAAAATTACATCGGCAAGGACAACCTCGTCCTGTAAAAATCTGAATTTCAGGATATGCCGCAGCTGGAAAGAAATATTGTTTTTCGTTCAAATATTTTTTTATAAATTGTGAAGCATATGGTATTGAGTCTAAATCTGTAATATATTCAGCTGGCGAAGTTCTGTACAATGAACCATCAGGTTTTCTGAACATGATTCCATTTACATTTTCAAGATTACCATCAGATTCCAATGCAGAAGCAAGTTTTTCAACAGTATGATCAAATTCGCCAATTGTAACAGCGTCAATTTTTGCATTGAAATTTAATGTTTCTTCAGGAACTGCAGAAGGATGTGTTCCAACAAGAATAACAAAACTATTGATAAATTCATCTTTTAGTTTTGCTCCAAATTCAATATCGCTTTTTATAGAAGGAGTGCTTGTGTCTAAAACAAACATAATCTTTTCAGTTTTTTCTGCAAGCTCATTTATTTTCGATAATGTTTCTTCTTCTGAAAGAGGAAAAGCGGTTGCATCTATAAAACCAACTTTATGGCCGCACTTTTCACACCAAGCGGCTGCATAAATAAGCCAAAGCGGATAATATAAAGCACCGCTTTTTGTAATGGCAGGGCTTCGGCTTTCGCGGCTAAATTTTCCATATTCAGATTTAAATGGTGGGTTAATAAAAATTATTTTCATTGTTTGTTCTCCTTGATTTTATTTATTTAACAAAATACGTTTATAGAACTGAATCAAAAAAAGTATTCGATATTTTATTTTAAAAAAGAATGGATTCTTACTATTTGCTGTAACAGATGGCGAAACAGAATTTTCATGAAATCTATATTTGTGCAACGGCTCGTCAATATATAACAAAGAATTCTTATATGCGCATAACGCCCCCATCCATAAATCATGGCAAATAAGCTTTTTAGGAAACGGAAGAATATAATTCAAAGAATTTTTTGAAAAAGCCATACAACACCCCAAAAACGGAGTTCTTTTTAGATTTGTAAAGACTGATCTACCAAAAGGCTGTTTTTCCCCCAAAAAAAAATTCAAAGGTTTTCCATTCACATCAATAATCTGATTGTTGCTCATAACACAATCAAAATCATTAAGTTTAGAAATCATTTTCTGAACTTTATTCGGCATCCAAACGTCATCCTGGTCACTCAAAAAAATATAGTCGCCTTTTACCTGTTTCAAAGCGTTTTCAAAATTGCTGGTTGCATAATAAAAATTGCGGCTATGCTGTATCTTCGCATACTCAGGATTTTTCTGGTGATGAAAAACCTTTATCCGCTCATCTTTATACGATGAGATGATTTCAAGCGTCCTGTCCGTGCTTCCGTCGTCGCTGATTATGAGCTCGTCATCTTGTGAGAGCTGCGGAAGAATTGAGTCAATCTGTTCCTTTATGAAACGCTCGCCGTTGTAGGTCGCCATGCACACGCTGATCATATTTCTTCTCCGTTGAAAGTTCTTGAAACCGGCTTTATCAGTCTGAACAGTTTGTCGTGCAGCCTTTTTCCGAGAACATGAATCACAATGTTATGCACAACAAGCGTCCATTTCCGTTTCTCGTTCGGTCCCCATGCGCTTGCAAAACGGTGAATGCAGACGGTTTCCGGTTTTATTCTGATTTTTCCTGTGAAGTAGTTTTTTGGTGAAAAATAAGAATATGTATAAAGCTCAAGCCCGTCCAAATGCTGGATTTTTCCGTTGTCTTCAATTTCTCTTCCATACTTCTTTTCAAGAACGAGTTTCACAAGACGAGGAACAACATCCCTTTTCATCTCTCCGTCGGGATCAAAAAACGACTTTCCGCTGTACCAGTCAAGGCAAGTCTTTATCCATTCCGTTCCCTTTTCCGCACCGACAACAGCCGCCTCCGGGATACTCAGATACTCAAACCCGGTAAAGCTCTTGTTGTCTAAAAAGTCATCGAAAGACTTCAAGACCTCGACATCTGAGTCAAGATAGATTCCGCCGTAGTTGTAAAGCGACCAGAAACGTATGTAGTCCGCGGCAAAGGCATATTTTTTCGCCTCAAACGCCTGCTTTACCCAAAGAACAGAGCCAATGTCAAAATTTTCCTTAGTCCAGATTTTTATCTCATAGCCCGGCAGCTTTGAATAAATGGACTCAACGCATTTTTTTATAACCAGCGGATATTCGTCTCCGCTCAGCCAGCACAAGTGAATTATCTTGGGAATCAAAATGAAACCTCCACATTATATCCATTTTTTTTATATAACGATTTTCTTTCTGAATCTGACATTGCTCCTGTTAGAAAATTGTCATAGTATGAAGTTGAATGGCTTAGCAAACTCAAATTTCTAAGGCTGCCATACAACACCAACAAAAGCAAAAATATATACTTCCAATTTTTTTTAAGTTTTCCAAACACTTTTGTATACAGAACCCAATATGAGCAAATAAAAAGATTTGGAATCCGTCCAAGCAAAATTGAAAAATCTGATAAGAACAAATATGAGAACTGAAACAACAGGAACAGATACCAAAATATTTTCATCCGCTCATCTTCTTTTATAATTTGAGTTGAGAATTTAAATATAAGGATGAATGAGAACACTCTTTCCAAGAATCCAATTGTAATTCCATAAGAAGCCGAGAATTGTTTGGAATCAAGATATGCAACAACCATCCAGCCATATCTGCCAGGTAAGCCTTTTGCAATACTTTTCAGAATAGGCTTGACAATAGGAATTTGAAGAATGTAAATGCAGATTCCAACAAGAAACAGAAACAATTCCAGTTTTTTATTTCTCTTCATCTGAAAGAAAAAATACAAAGGAAAATAAAAAATTGAAGAAGAATGAAACATCAGTCCCAGCAAATTCAACAATATGTATTTTATGATTTTTTTATTCTGGGCATATTTTATGGAAATCAAAAACAACATTATGGCTTTTGCATTTCTCAGTATTATTATTTCAAAAACAAAGCCTTGAAAAATCCAGAACAAGCACCAGCCCAGAAAATAGTATTTTCCGCAGTATTCCTTGAAGAAAAAGTGAAGCACCATGAAATCTATCAGGAAACATATAAACTGATATGCCAGATAATTATCTGTAAATGTTTTGCATATTATGCTGAAGATTCCATATCCTGTTTCCCATGCATTCGTTCTAAAAAAGTATCTGATTTTCTCCTCACCGTCAAAAAATGAAGGAGTTCTTTCAAAATACGGAAGATAAAAATACCAGTCCGCCTCTACAAAACCTCTGCAGCCGATAAAGAAAATAGAAACAATTACGACTGACGCAAGGGAAAAATTCCGTATCGATTTATAAACAGCATTATTTGTTACAAAAACATTGCCATCGATTGCAAAGAGAACAAGAAAAAATGTGAAAAGAATATATGGAACCGCATATTGTACATGCATTTATTCATACTCCCCCAAGTTATAATTCTGCTTTTCAAGGAAATCATAAAATTCTCTGCATTGCGAATATCCGTTTTCTGCGAATGACTTCAACACCTCTGCATTGAGCATCAATATTTCCAGTTTTTCTGAAATTTCAACTGGATTCCGTGAACAAATAAAACTGTTGTCAGATTTTAAAAGCTCATCAGAAAACCCTTCATATCTTGTGACTACAGGAACATTCTTGTAGTTCATTGCCTCGGAAATAACAGTCGGAAATCCCTCGAAAAACGAGGTAAGCATAAAAATTTTACTTTTTGGGAATTCTTTCAGAACTTTATCATGCGGCTGAGCCCCCAAGAATTCTACATTGGATATTTGTTCTGTAAGAACATAATTCCCCAAGAATTCTTTTTGATTTCCATCACCGATTATTTTTAATTTCCAGTTGTTAGAATTCTTCAATAGTTTCCATGAATCCAGTATCAAACGAACATCTTTTTCCGGACTTAATCGCCCTGCATAAAGAACTGTATTTTCCTTCTTTGAAAAATCTGTTTCGTTTTTATCAAATATATAGGGATTGTACATAATGATAGAATCCAATCCATAACAGTCTTTCATTTCCTTCTGGCAGCCCTTTGAAAGTGTTACAAAACGGAAAATATATTTTTTAGATTCATAGAAAAAAGCTCTGACTCCATGAGCATATCTAATTTTGTGGTAAATTGTTTTAAGCGCAAATTTCAATAAACCGTCATGTTCTGTGTTATATCTTTTTAAGTGATACTTCGGACTTTCATGCAACACATAGTAAAGCCGGCTGTAATCAGAAATAATTTTACAAAGTTTTACATCAGACAGTGAACAGCATTTTTTTATGGCTGTTCCGGCCTGTAAAATTACAATATCAAAATTATTTTTCGAAAAGAAATTTTCTAGAATTGAATAATCAGCTCCTGCAAGAATCTTATGAGAATCATCGATACCTAAATATTCAATTTTTATGCCTTGGGAATTTTCAAAAGTGTTGTTTTTACATTCCTTGCAACTTACAATTTCAACGCTGTTGTGTTCAGAAAGTTTCTTTGCAAGCCAAATGCTTACTACTTCCACACCTCCTAGAGTAGCTATATTCTGTACTAAAATCGCGATTTTCATATTAAACCCTTTTAGCTTCTTTTATAGTTCCATTACTGAGCAATATTGAATTATCAGGAATGTTTCTAAAAACAACGCAGCCAGCTCCGATAACACAATTGTTTCCAATTGAGACGTCTTTCAATATTGTCACGTTGCTGCCAATCCACACATTTTCCCCGATAGAAATTTTTCCGTTTGAAAATCCCTGTTCTCTTATAAGTCTGTTTTCATCCAAATAATTATGATTGTGGTCATAGAGGCGGACATTCTCTCCAAAAATACAATTATCCCCAATCACAATCCCCCCCCCGACAGAATTCAAAGAACAAAAATTATTAAAAAACACATCGTCTCCAATCTCAATATTTCCATTCTCGATTCTTATATATAGGTAATCTCTTGAAAAAAAATTATTTCCAACCGAAAACTGACTTTTATCATCCATAACAAGACTTATTCCTTTATGAAAACGGACATTTTTACCGCACAAAAAATGATTTCCATACCGCACTTTCATACAAAGCAAAAAAGAGAATTCTTTCAGACGGTTAATGACACGTAAAATAATTGACATTTCGGGCAACCTTAAAAACCTTTATATTTTCGAAAAATGGAAAACAAAATTGCTGAAGAACAAATAATCCTATAAATTCTGATTTTCTTATTTTGAAAGTTGCACAAAGAAAATTCTTTGTTTGCCATATTTCGGTTATTAAATTTTAAGTATAGAAAAGCTCTTTCGAGATGTTCATCAAATTCATGAAACTTCTTATGAAAATATTTTTCTGAGAAAAAATTCTGTATTCTCAAAACTGAGCTAGCGAAATTAACAGATTTCTCTATATCCTTGCTATGGCTTGCCGAATTCTCCAGCACTCTATAAACACTCGTAACTTTATCAAGAAATTTTATTCTGCTTTCGTGCGCAAAATACAACCACATAGGATAGTCGCCCATCAACCAGCCTTTATTTTGCGGATATATTTCTTTCAAATAACTGTTTAGCAAGTCTTTTCTAAAAACAGTTGTGAGTGTTGGAACTCTGTTTCCATTAAAAAGCAGGTCTTCAAAATCTTTTACATAACTGCCATTCTTTGTCCTGGAAAATTTACCTGTTTTCTGAATAAGCTGATTCGCCTTTGTATAGCACATTCCATAATCAGGATTATTTTCCAAAAAATCCACCTGCATCTGCAGTTTATTCTCATCAATCCAATAGTCATCACCTTCGCACATCGCAATATACTTGCCTTTTGCACGCGGAAAATTCCAAGTTTCAGAAATATCACGCTTTCCCTGCGAATATTGATTTTCTTTCTGATAAATCGGTTTTATTATCTTTGGAAATTTTTTTTCATATTCACGGATAATATCAGCAGTCTTGTCTGTAGAAGCATCATCATGTATCAAGACTTCAAACGGAAAATTTGTTTTTTGCATTAAAAAA
This sequence comes from Spirochaetales bacterium, assembly GCA_030540405.1. GTDB lineage: Bacteria > Spirochaetota > Spirochaetia > Treponematales > Treponemataceae > Treponema_D. Next base: position 53,410 of record JAUNWH010000001.1, on the reverse strand, counting down.
CCGTCAAGTGCCTGTGCAATATACGGTTCATGGTTATAAGTTATGCAACACACGGAAACAAGCGGAATTTCATTCTTCCAGGTCTGCATGACTTGTTCTTGAGTAATATCAATCATTATTACATCCTTCCCTATAACTTCGAAAATAAAAAATCAGCCAGACTGTCGATTCTGTCTTCGCAACGTATCATAGCTTTCCGATAATCTGGCTTATCACATCCAGATTGAATTCCTCATACACCGAATTGGAACGGACGTTGTTTTTGTCAGTATTCTTGGGATTCTGGATAACGAATTCGTTTTCACAAAGCCATCTCACATTTCTTGCGATTTCGGCGACTCCCGGCACAGCCTTGCTCTCATAATCCGTCACGATTCCAACAGCACGAACCGTAATATCAGAACCGATATTGCATTTTTTTATATAGACGACATCACCTGCTTTAATGGACTTGACAAGGTTATGCCCGGACGTATTGTCCTTATAGCTCCAGCCGATTCCGACGCAGCTGTTGCTTATAAAATCCGTGTAAACATCTTTTCCGTCATAATCCGCTCCAAACGCATAAACCGCCATAAAAACCTCCTTTGAAAAAAATAGTTATTTTTACAAATTTACAAACTATTTTTTCTGAACAACATTTTGCACATCACAAGCATGTGCACGGACAGCAGAACAAGCGCGCAGGAATATGATATTCCCCAGCCGTTCAGGATAAACATAGGTGAAAAGCTTACAAGCAGCATGTCCAGAACAGAAAGGAATATCCATGCGAATCCGAAGTCCTCCAGAACGCCGCTCCTGAATTCCGGATCACAGATCCTAAGCAGAATCACGCCCGTAGCAAGAACACCAGTGGACATTCCGAAAATATAGATTCCGCGCTCAAACCAGTAACTCCTGAAGAATCTCGGAGAGATGACTCTGAACCACAGGACAACAAGAATCATTCCAAGAACCGAAAGCACAACAATCGGAATCCAATACTTCAGGACGACACTCACATTTATGGAGGCGACTCCAAAGGCGACGAGATAGTCGGTCGCACTGCTGCCGATGTGCGTGACAATATCCTTGTCCACATAGACATCAAGCTTAAAAAGGCGGAGAACCTGCTGAATCAGAATGCTGCATAACAGGGCAAGTCCGTAAGTCGGAAATGATACCGCCGGAAGAATTTTCTTGAGCCCCATGTTCGCCAAATACGCAAGCCCCACGGACATCAGAACCAGCGCCAGATGCCAGGTCAGGGGATCTATGGAAAGCGAATACACAGTGCATTTTCCAAACGAGGTACTTTTATCCTCAGGCACAAGCCCGGACAGCATCTCGTCGGGCAATGACTTAACATCCTTTATGATTTTGGTCTCGCCGCGCCTTGCTCCGATGTTTATCAGCACTACTCCGCATACGATTCCGAAAATCAGGCCTATCGTGGCGAAGGTCTGTCCGATGCTCACGGAATCAGCCCAGCCCGCCTCGGCCAGAACAGAACCTATAGCCGCCGCTGTTCCGTGTCCGCCGACAAATCCCGCCGGAAGCAAGAGACCGAACGCCGGATTTATTCCCCTGAATATCAGGGGCAGAACAAGAATCCCGATAAGGATGAACAGGGCGAACTGGAAAATCTCGGAGGAGCCGTTCACGAGGAATGTGTCGCCGACATTCTTGAACATTGAGGAAAATGAGACTTTTTTCTTGCTTCCAAGGAACATAGAGCCGAACAAAACAACTATAAGAATTCCTGAATAGCTTGAAATCTCATTTGAAAACGGCAGTATGTCCAGAAACTGATTTCCCAAAAACAGTCCCAAAAATCCGGCTATAAGGGCAGACGGAATATAAAGTTTCTGGACGAATCTCACCTTCGACCTTATTACCTTGCCGACAAACAGCAGGGCTGACATCATGCACAGATCATACAAAGCGTTCAAGACATGGAATTCCATAATCAGTCCTCCACCTTTGTAATGAATTCTTCATATTTACGCGAAATATACATAGGACGGCTAAAATTGAATTCGTCTATATTCTTTCCCTCAAAAACCCTGAGATGGTTTGAGACGCAGTCATAGCCGGAAATGCACGTGAATTCGCATCCGGCGGAAAAACGCGGGTTGCATTCGACCAGATAATATTTTCCGTCATCCCCATGGATGTACTCAAAATTCACGCAGCCCTTTATGTCCAGAGCCTCGGCCAGCTTTCTTGAATTCTCCTCAAGCTCCCTGTCCTGATACATATACACGGCGGTCGCGCATCCGTGCGGAGTGCTCAGCCTTTCCTGGCGAGTTACGGCGACAACTTTTCCTGAATTCGGATGGCGCACAATCTCAACCATGACAATCGGTCCATTTATGAAAGGCTCCGCTATATATTTTCCGTCTTTGCCGTTCCCATTCAGAAAAGCATTCCATTCGTTCTCATTGTGGATATATCTCAGCCCCTGGCTTGACCGGCCATCGTAAGGCTTGCAGACCACAGGAAAATCCCACTCCAGTTCTTTTGTCTCCCTGACAAGAACCGTAGGAATCGGATTTATGTACGGGCAGTTGCCCCTGACAAAGTCCTGAAGGATTTTCTTGTTGCGGATAATGTCAAGCGATTTCTTCGGAGAGATGCACAGCGTGACGTGATTCTCATCAAACCATTCACGACGCACGTTCAGAAAATCAACGTCCAAGTCGGTAAGGGGAAGCAAAAAATCAATCTTCTCGTCCGTGCAGATTTTCTTGAGGAATTCATAATATCTTTCGCTCTCGTTTGTATATGGCGCCTGATAGAACTGGTTCACATTCATAGCATCAACAACAAGCTCCTTCTGATAGATGTCCGTTCCAACGACATAAAAGCCGTTCCTCTTCAAGCTCTTTATTACAATGTCACCGGCGACAGAACCGATTGACGTAACCAACGCTCTTTTCATGCAGTCCTCCTTGCAGGAAGACCGCACATTTTTGTCCGCAGAAAGTTTACTCTACAGTTGTACCCCCCCCGTCAATTTTCCGTTTATTCTGTGTCATCTTGATTTCCGGCGTTCCTTTCACATAGAAATTGTCTGGAATATCCTGAATAACTGTGCTTCCGATTGTTATAAAGCAGTTTTTGCCGATTCTTGTATGCGGCTTCACGCAGCACATTGCGCCGAAGAAAGTTCCTTCTCCGACAGAGACATAGCCTGTAAGACGTGTACCTGTGCTGAGCGTCACAAAATCTTCTATATAGTTGTCATGCGCGACGTAGCCGTCCACGGTAACAAAACTGCCTACGGACGCGTTCGCGCCGATTTTTGAGAACGGGCAGACAATGCAGCCTTCTCCGATTGTCGCATATTCGCTTATGACAGCAGAGGGATGAATCAAGGTTGCGAACCTTGCACCTCTTGCCTTCAACTTCCTTGCAAGAATATATTTTGCCGCAGGCTCGGCGGCTCCCATCAGAAATTCCTCATTCTTGCTAGGATTCCATCCGTCAACTGTTCCAAGAATGTCATACTCGCCGTTTGTAAGATTTTTTATGTCAACACCGCTGTCCGCGATGAATCCCTTCACATTGAACGTCGGCGAGACTGCGTTTATATCCTTTACAAACTGCAGATAGTCACGTGCCGCGCTGCCTGCCCCCACGATTATCAGGTCTCTCATCTCCCGCCCCTCACACATTCAATAACCCTTTCCACATCCGCATCTTCCATGAACGCATACATCGGAAGGCATATCACGCTTGACGCAAGCCTGTGCGCAACCGGCAGGTTCTCCGGCGAGGCGGACTCAAGCCCCCGGTATGTGCTGAACTCGCTTATAAGCGGATAAAAGTATCTTCTGCCTAGAATGTTGTGTTCTTTTAATTTTGCATAAAGCGCGTCGCGGCTCATTCCGTATTTCTCCTCGTCGATAAAAAGCGGGAAGTAGCTGTAGTTGTGGCGCACGCCGTCAATGTCACTAAGCCAGCGCACCCCTTCGACATCTTTCAGTCCTTCGCGGTATTTCTGCGCAGTCTGCTTCCGGCTTTCTATTGCCTTATCCGCCTGCTTCAGGTTCAGAAGTCCGTAAGCCGAACGGATTTCGTCCATCTTGCTGTTTATTCCCGGGGCGACGACCGTTACCTCGTCCGCAAATCCGAAATTTTTCAGATAGTCGATGCGTTTCTTGGTCGCCTCGTCATGGCAGATTAAGGCTCCGCCCTCAACCGTGTTGTAGACTTTTGTAGCATGGAAACTGAGCGTGGAGATGTCGCCTTCCTCCAGGATTGATTTTCCGTTCACCTTTACGCCAAAAGCATGAGCCGCATCGTAAATCACTTTAAGGCCGTACTTGTCGGCAATTTCCTTGATCCGCTTTGTGTCGCAGGGAGTTCCGTAGACGTGGACCGGCATGATCGCCGTAGTGCGAGGCGTGATTGCCGCCTCGATTTTTTCCGGATCGATGTTTCCTGTCTTCTCGTCAACATCAACAAAGACCGGCTTTATTCCGTTCCACCAGATTGAGTGTGTCGTTGCAACAAAACTGTACGGAGTTGTAATCACCTCGCCTGTAATGCGCAGTGCCTGCAGAGCCGTGATAAGAGGCAATGTTCCGTTCGTAAAAAGGCTCAGATACGGAACACCAAGATATTCAGACAGAGCCTTCTCAAGCTCCTTGTGGTAAAATCCGTTGTTCGTGAGCCACTTGCGGCTCCATATATCCTCAAGATATTTTTCAAATTCTTTCAAGTCCGGCAGAAGCGGACTTGTTACGGTGATTGTCTTTTCGTTCATCATGTTTTACTTCCTCCTGAATTCCCTTAATGTCTGAACCAGATAATTGAACGCCTCCAGCCTGAAAATCTTTGAGACAAGAACATAAAAAAATATTCCTGCAGCTATCTGGATAAAAAGAACTGCAACGGCTGGAAGTGGAATAAAACCGACAAAATACACAAGAAGAGACATTGCGGCAGCGGCAAGAACATACGGAAGAATGTCCCTAATCTGCTCGATATAGCTGTAGTCCAATATCTTTTTGTTTGGGTGGGCATTGACAAAAGTACAGATAATTCCGGAAAAAACACGCCCGACCGCCATCGCAAAAAGCCCAAATGGAACTGTCACGACGAGAACAGCAATTCCGATTATTTTCTTTATGACCTCAACTTTCAGGAAAACATCGCTTCTTCCCATCGCATTTATAGCGGTAAGATTCGCCGTATGAATCGGATAAAGAGCGAATGCAAGGCAGGCGAGCTGCAGAAAAGGAACACAGGGAATCCATTTTTCCGTAAGAAGCACAAGAACAAGATTTTTTGCGATTGCCGCCATACCTAGCATACAAGGCATAAGAACATAGCTCGAAGTGCTTATGGAACGGCGGGTAATCTGCTTTACCGCTTCCGCCGAATCATTGTGGCTGCTTAAAGTCGGAAGCATCACGCTCTGGATTGAGCCGTCAAGATTTGTGGCGATGACCTGCGGAAACTGCTCGCCACGGCTGAAAATCCCCAGGTCAGAACTCGTGAAAACCCGGCCGATTACAAGATTGTAAATCTGCCTGTAGCCGGTATCCAAAAGCCCGGAGCATAAAAGTTTCCATCCGAAAGAAAAAAGACCTTTCACCTTTTCAAGGCTGAAAACAAATTTCGGTCTCCATTTTACGGTTATCCAGAGAATCACGCTTATCAGAAAATTGTTCGCAAGCTGCTGTGCGACCAATGCCCACACACCAAAACCGTTGCAGGCAAGAATTATTCCCACAATTCCCGATCCGACAACACCTCCCATGCTGCTGAAGAAAAATTTCCTGAACTGCATTGTCCTGCTGACCATCGCGCTCTGGACGCTGTTCAACGCCCCGAAGAACAAGGTGAGCGAAAGAACCCGCAAAACCGGAATAAGAATGTCATTTTTGTAAAAGCGGGCAATAAACGGAGATGCAAAAAACAGAACAATATATAATAGAAGAGAAACAAAAAGCGAAAGCCAGAACACAGAAGAAAAATCAGTTTCGTCCGCATCTTTTTTCTGAATCAGAGAAGTGTTGAATCCGGACTGGACAAAAACATTCGCAAGGGCGATAAAGGCCATAAGGATTGCAAGAATTCCGTAATCATCAGGACACAAAATCCGCGCCAGTACAATCTGAATCACAAACTGCACGCCCTGAGTTCCGCCACGTTCAAGGAATTTCCACAAAAGAGATGAGATTACATGAGTCTTGCTTGTGTCTGACTGAATTACAGTGTTGGAAGATTTACCTAATTTGTCGCTCATAAAAATCAGACTAAACTGCCTCTGGAATATCATCCGCCACCATTTCCCTACACAAGTCGTAAATCACCTGGCCGCATCCATCCGCACAGAACGCCTCAATCACACTTCTGCTGATTTCCTCACCGCCAAGCCACACCGACTTATCATCATCCGCAACCGGGGATAAAGTGCATATATATAGAAGAATTTGTTCAGTTTTTTCCGCTTTTAGCCGTTCAAGCACAAAAGAAAGCATCGCCTCGGTAACGCCGTTCGGAAAAATCACAATATCTTTTTCCGCCCAAGAGCCGCCGGCATCGCTTGTGAGAAAATCGTGCATTTCGTTTATTTTTTTCTGCGTGAATCCGTCAGGGGCTGAGCCGCAGAGAATGGCGTATCGCTTCAAAATATAAATACCTCTAAACATTTACAATCTTTAAGATTGTACAAGTATACAACTTTATCTTACAGATTGCAAGTTTTTTAAAACAACATCTTAAAGTATGTACAATGAATATAGAAAAAGAATCAGCAAGCAAATATAGCAGTGAATTTTCAGACAGAATACGCTATTTACGAAACAAAAACAAAATTTCCGCGCGAGAAATGAGCATTGCGCTAGGGCAAAATGTAAATTATGTAAACCTAATTGAAAATGGAAAAAGACTTCCGTCTCTTCAAGGATTTTTTGCAATATGCGAGTATTTTGAAATTACACCCGCTGATTTTTTTGATTCTGAAAATTTTTTCTCAGAATATTTCGAAAAAACAAAAAATACAGAAAACGAGAAAAAAGAACTAATCTCTTTCTTTGAAAATCTGTCCATTGAACAAATTTCTTCCATTTTAAATTTGATAAAAACTTTTAAAAGATAAAAAACATTCCTGTCCGCGCCACGGACATTTACACATCCGCATAGCGGACACGTACATATCCGTGGCACGGACGCAATAATATCCGCCATACGGACTTGGGCATATCCGTGATGCGGATTTTTTCATCAAATGAATTTTTCACAAGAACATTCCGAACACTTCCTTTATTCAAAAATCTCTTGTGGACAAAGGCTCATTTTGTTATAATTATAACATTATGGAAAATATTAAGAATTTAAATAGAAGACTTGTAACTTCAGCTCTTCCTTATGTAAACAATATTCCTCACCTTGGAAATTTAATACAAATGCTTTCCGCCGATGTTTTTGCAAGATTCTGCAGAAGCCGTGGATATGAAACTCTTTATGTCTGCGGAACTGATGAATACGGAACTGCCACAGAAACACGTGCTGTAGAAGAAAAGAAAACTCCGCGCGAGCTTTGCGACTATTATTACAAGCAACATGACGAAATTTACAAATGGTTCGACATTGCGTTTGACAAATTTGGGCGGACTTCAAATGAAGAATGCACAGAAATAACACAGGCAATGTTCAAGGACCTGGATAAAAACGGATTCATAAAAGAGCACACAAACAAGCAGCTTTTCTGCCCTTCATGCCAGATGTTCCTTGCAGACCGCTATGTTCACGGAGTTTGTCCAAAATGTGGATTCGAAGATGCAAGAGGCGACCAGTGCGATAAATGCGGCTCTCTCTTAGACCCAGTTGAGCTAAAATCTCCAAGATGCGCAACTTGCGGTTCTACTCCAGAAATAAGGGAAACACGGCATCTTTACATAGACCTTCCTTCAATCAGCAAAAATCTTGACTCTTGGATGAACAAGACAAGCAAAGAAGGCAGATGGTCAGACAATGCAATAAACATAACAAAAGCCTGGATAAGAGACGGACTCAACGAAAGAGCAATCACACGCGATTTAAAATGGGGAATTCCTGTTCCAAAAGCTGGATATGAGAACAAAGTTTTCTATGTCTGGTTCAACGCTCCAATCGGATATATTTCAATAACCAAGCAGCTTGCCGACGAGCTCATTGCAGAATCCAAGCCTTCGTTTGACTGGAAAAGCTGGTGGCTTCCAGAAGAAAGTGAAGAGGCAAAAAACAAGCCGCCGGTTGACTTGTTCCAGTTTATTGGAAAAGACAACATTCCGTTCCATACAGTAATTTTCCCATGCTCGCAGATTGGAAGCGGACACAACTTTACAAAATTGTTCCACATGTCTTCAACAGAATATCTTAACTACGAAGACGGAAAATTTTCAAAAAGCCGCGGTGTAGGCGTATTCGGAACAGACGCAAAGGAAAGCGGAATCAAGGCGGACGCTTGGAGATTCTACATTTTCTACAACCGCCCGGAAAAACAAGATTACCAGTTCACTTGGAAAGAATTCCGCGAGCGTTATAACGGAGAGCTAATCGGAAACCTCGGAAACCTTGTAAACCGCACACTTCTTTTTGTTCAGAAATATTATGATTCAAAAATTCCAGACGCTCCAGTTGATGAAGAGCTTTGGGCGCAGGTAAAAGAGCACGAGGCAAAAGCAACAGAATATCTTGAATGGGCAAACTTAAAAGACGCATTTCATGAAGTGTTTGCAATTTCCGACATCGGAAACAAAGCGTTTCAAGACACAGAGCCGTGGAAAACAAGAGAGACAGATCCAGAGCGCGCCGCAAAACTCATTCACAATCTTTGCTACATGATAAAGGACCTTATGATTATGGCGCATCCGTATATGCCGCAGTTCGCAGAAAAAATCATGTCTTACTTCGGAAAGAAAATCAGTGAGCCGCGATTTAACGATGAGCAAAAGCCGGAAGGCCTTGACTGGTCTGATCTTGGAAACACAGAAGGTTTAAGCGAAGTTTCGCCTACGGAAGTTTTCTTTACGCCGCTCGACCAGAAAACAATGGAAGCGTTCAGGCAGAAATTTTCAGGAACACAAAAAGACCGCAACGCAAAGCCAGCTGAAAAAAAACAGAAGAAAGAAAAGAAGCAGATTGAAGTTCTACCTTTTGAAAAGCAGGCTGAATGGTTCAACGAAAAAATCGAGCTGAAAGTTGCAAAAATCACAAAGGTCGAAAACAATCCTGAAAGCGACAAGCTTTACATTGAAACTCTTGACGACGGAAGCGGAACAGAACGCATCATTCAAAGCGGACTGCGTGATTTTCTAAAGCCAGAAGAACTCCTTGGAAAACATATAATTCTTGTTTCAAACCTTGCGCCAAGAAAAATGCGCGGAGTTGAAAGCCGTGGAATGCTGCTTGCGGCCGACTACAAAGATGAAAACGGAAAAGACTGCGTAGAGCCGCTTGAAGCTCCTTGGGCAATTCCTGGAACAAAAGTTGCTCTTGAAGGCTCGCCAGAAAATTCAAAGCCTGAGCAAATCCAGGTGGAAGACTTTTTTGCAGTTGAAATAAAAGTTTCAGATAACAAAGTGCAGATCGGCGGAAAAACTCTGACCGCAGCAGGAAAACAAATTTCAACTGTGAAAACAAAAAACGGAAGCGTCCACTAAAAACCGGAAAAAAGCAAAATGCAGAATCAGGAGCAACGTTTTTTACAAACTGAATTTTGGGCAAACTTTAAAGGCAGACATGGCTGGAAAACATATTTCTTTATCTTTGATGGAGAAAATACTTCCAAAGTTGCCTCCTTTAAAGAATGCAAGGAAAATGAAAAATGCCTTTCAGTTCTTGTGCGCTCGTTCAGCTTGAAAATAAAAAAATTCAGCATAGCCTATATTCCAATGTCTCCGGAATTTTCCAGCAATGAAGAAAATCTTAGTCAGAATTTTTTTAATGAACTTGAATCCATTTCAAAAAAAATCTTTAAGTTTCTGCCGCAGAATACAATCTGCATAAGGTTTGACCCTGCGCTGGACTTTGAAAATCTTGAAGAAAGAAATAATTTTGTCGCAAATACAAAATTGTTTTTCAAGCAGAATAAAGCTAAGAAAGAAAATTTTTACATAGAAAAAACCGCCACAGACATACAGCCGCCGGACACAGTTCTGCTTTCACTTTTGGAATCCGAAGAAAAAATTCTTTCTGAAATGAAAAGCAAATGGAGATACAACATAAGGCTTGCGGCAAAAAAAGGCGTTGAAGTAAAATCCTATTCTGCAAAGGACGCTGATTTTTCAAAAGCATTTGAAGAATTTTTTAAGCTTTTCATGCAGACAAGTGAGCGCGATGGAGTTCAATTTCATCAAAAAAATTACTATCTTGACTTGCTAAACTCAAGCGCAGAAAATCCTAACGCTCCAGTTGTAAAGCTTTATCTTGCAACGCATGAGTCAGATGTTCTTGCAGGAATAATAACCTTGTTCTGTAAAAAAGAAGCAGTTTATCTTTACGGCGCATCAGGAAATATAAAGCGAAATTTTATGCCGTCTTACTTGCTTCAATGGAATGCAATCTGCGATGCAAAAAAATTCGGCTGCCCCGTTTATGATTTTTACGGCTGCCCTCCAGAAGAAAATAAAAAACATCCAATGCACGGCTTGTTTCTTTTTAAAACTGGATTCGGCGGAAAACTCATTCACAGACCTGGAAGCTTTGATGTTGTTCTAAAGAAAAACTGGTACACGCTTTATAGGACAGCAGAAAAATTGCGCGCTTGGTTCTATAAAAATCTAAAGAAAAAACTTGCAGGAAGATGATAGTAACCTAAAAATCAGGCTATTATCATTTTTTTAGAGGCATAACACTCAAGTTGATTGTCTTTTCTTTTTCCATTCCGGCAGAAAGATTTATATTCCAGAAAAGGGCAACTTTATAAGTAGAAGAAGTTACTTTTGGCTCAAGAGCGTCAACAGGGCGTTTAAATGCAATCATTGCACAGCTAAGTCCCGAATCTTCATTCGGCTCAATCACAAAAATGCGCTTGTCTGCGGAATCTTTTACTTGAATAATTGAAACTCCCTCATCGGCATAAAAAGAATCAGGCAAAAGAAGACGAGTTTCATTCAATATAGCTTCAGTGGAATACTGGCTTTCCATTTCAAATTTTTTGTCAAAACTGGTCTGGGCAAAATTAAGCTCAACTGCAAAAACTGCGTTCAATTCAATCGGGCTTTCATTTTTTAAAATATACTGAACTGTAATTCCGCTTGAAGAAAAAATGAAATTCTTTCTAAGTTTTACAGGAAGCTTCATGGAAGAAAAAAGTCCGTTTCCTTCAAGCTGAATTTCTTTCCGCTTGGATTCAAGTTTTTTTTCTGAAAACTGCGAATTTGAAAAAATACAGTTTTCGATTGATTCCTCTGCCAAATATTTTTCAAATTTTTCAGGCTCAATCAAATGGTCAGAGAAAAATCCGCGGCAATAAAAATCTGTTCCAGAATCAAATTTTTTAATCCGGGAAAGACTTGCAGCATAATTAGCTCCGCTCTTTATAAAATTAAGCTCAGAAATTTGTCCGCCATGCAAAGAAACAACCGCATTGTATTTTTCCATCTGACAAATGTATTCGTTAAGTCCGTCTCCGTTGCAGTCAAAAGAAGTAAGCGACTCTCTGAAAATTTTTGCAGCTTCGCGAATCAAACGTTCAGCCTCATTCAAAGCGCGAAAAGCCTTTTGTCTTTTTTCAGCAGGTGAAGGCACTCCAAATGCTGGCGACAAATAATTTGTTCCATCTTGCGCTTTCCAAAGCATTTCTGACGATGCAGTTTTTCTAACTTTGTCTCCGCCCTTGCACTGCGAAACCAGCATGCTGATATAAACCATGCGCTCATAAAGCCGTTTGTTTTGCGAATACAAATTCAAGTAGTCATGTATTGTTTGAGGAAATCCAGTTTTGTTTTCTATCTGTTCAAACGGAATCAAGCTCCACTTGGAAATTTCGCTGTCCATTCCAGCAGGAATATAAGCCGGAGAAAAGAATTTTGATTTTTTCAAATACAAATATGGAGTTGTAAAAGAAACATATTCTGTATTTTCAGAAATAGAATCAAAGCATTGAGATTTCATAAAAGTGCCGAACTGCTCGAACGAAAAACAGAGAGACAATACAGGCTCAAAAAACTGATCATCCAAAAAAGAAAATTGTTCAGGCTTAATTTTTGAAGCAAAAGTTTTTATTCTTGAAGTCCATTCTTGGCAAGATTCATTTTCAAGCGGAATTAAATTTTTATAGGACGGAAAAATTTTTATGCTTCTTCCCTGCTCGCTTGCAATCAGCGGACAGCACTTTAAATGTTTTTTTGGAACAAGAGAACTGTCCAGAAAAATATATTCCATTCCGCATGACTGAAAAGTTGAAACAAGGCAAGAATCCCAAATGCTTCCAAACAAAGTCATTCCGCACGGACGTTTTCCAATTGTAGAGCGGACAAGCGAATTCATTTTTTCAATCTGGCCGCTTCTGTCCATTGGCAAAAGCAAAGGAAAAATCGGAGAATAATATCCGCCACCGATTATTTCAATCTGCCTTTTAGAGGAAAGTTCATGAAGAAGCTCTATTGATTCCGGGTGTTTTTTTTCATAATGTGCAAGCTGCGGTCCTGAAAATCCAATAGTAAGAAAGAAGTCTTTATGAGAATATAAAAATGAAAGCAATGGTTTAAAAACATTCTGATAGTTTTTTTCAAGCAAAACAGTTTCATCAGAACTTTCTAAATCAGCATTTAAAACAAGACAGAATTTACTCTTCATTAAAGCGGCTTACCTTTTGCAGAATATTGTATAGCACTTTTTCCAGAATTTAAAGCCTCTCTTATCCAAAGGCAAAATTTCTTTTTCAGCAAGAAATTCCGAGCATTCCGTTTTTTCAGAAAAAGGTGAATTGCAAAATGCAGCTTTTTTAGTTGCGGCAGGAATCAGCTTTATAATTTTATGCGGACAAGAATCAATGCACTTTCCGCAGCCGTTGCAAAGACTGCTTACAACAGCTGTCTTGTTTTTTATAGACAATGCGCCGCGCGGACAAAATTTTATACAGTCTCCAAATCCTGCGCAAATAAACTTGCAATTGTATTCTGTGTCAAAAGTAGAAAAAAACAAAGCGCAGTTTTTAGGACCGTTATAATCAATTCTTTTTTCAACGCATTTTTTTTCAGGAGAACATAATACAATAGCTTTATTTTCTGTAGCCGCTGGAAATTCTTCAAAGCTAGATTTTTCCAAAAGTTCTGTTTCTGAAATCAAAGAATTCTCAAAAGGAATTTCCTGTTTTTTTAGTGAAGGAGACAATATATAAAAAATAAAAACGCAGACAAAAGAAACAACAATTATAAAAAGAAGTCCAAAAAGAATCGCCGCTACCATTGAAAAACTCCTTTATTCAACCATGAAACATTCCAGCACAAAAGAATCAGCATGATAATCGCAATGCTTGCAAGAATAAAATTATTTCTTGAGCTTTCAGTTCTTCCGCCGTAAAGATCAAATTTTCTGCAAAGAGAATAAACAAAAGGTATAAAAATAAAAAATGAAAACACACAAATGCAAGTTATAAAAACGCATTCAGCAAGAGATGCGCTTTCTGTAAGACTGACAAAAATAAACAGAAGAGAAATAGAAAATTCAACTGCGCTGATTTTTGTGGTTATCCTGACAATCGCTTCTATAAAAACTGACACAGGAATAAAAATCAAGAGAACCGCAAATGGATAAAGTTCTGAAAGCTCAGCGGGAACTAAAAGTGAATTTACAAAAAGATAAGACAAGGCAGAAACAGAACTTGCCGTTATAAGCATTTTTATAGCTTTTAGCCAAAGCGGATTTTTATTTCCAGAAAGGAAAACTGCCCGCTCCATTCCAATTCCATAAACTAAAACTACAGACGCATAAGAAATATAATAGAAAAATACTGAAAACATTTTAGTCCACCTGTGAAGTTTCTATGATTTCAAAAGCCGAAATTATTTTGAAAAACAATGTGTTGAATAAAAGCAAAAGGACAACTGCTCCAGGAATTGAAGCTAAAAATGAAAAAGGCAAAATTTTATTTTCCGCGCTGAAAATCTGAATTTCAAAAATTCCATTCGATGAAGGAAAAGAAATTGTTCCGTATCCAAAGACATCTCTTATAAAGAAAAACACAAGCGCAAAAACACAAAAGAAACTGCACTTTACAAGGACATTTTTCAATTCAAAAAGAACCGGCAAATCAGAAGAAGAATATAAGTTTCCAAGAATAAAGGAAGTAAAAGCCGGCATAAAAAAAGCAATTCCTAAAACAAATGCAGTCAGAGGCGAAAAAATTATCACAAGCTGGCGGACAAGAATACAAAGAGAAACAAGCATAATTGTTACAATCACATTGTGAAGCTCCGCATTAAAAAATTTAACGGCAAACTTCTTAAAAAGAATTCCGCAAACAGACATAAGATAAAGCAGAAAAACCATAATCAGTCCATAAGCAAATCTTCCAGGAATAGGAAGAAGAAGCGCAAATGAAAGCGGTATATAAATATAAAGCTCGTTTTTTTTCATTTTAACCTTCCAAAAAAGCAGTAAAATTCAGCGGGAAAATTTTGTATTTATAATCGCTGGTATTTTATTTTTCCAGTATTCAATTTGAGAATTTTCTGAATTCGCTTTTATATGAGAATTTGTTTTTCCTGCAATGTGTGAAAAACCAATAAACTGCGCTCCGTTTTTATTTGAATAAATGAAAACAGCAGGAACTGGCCCATACAAAGTTGGAACACGGATAATCACAGCATACATTTCATTTTCAGTATTTTCAGAAAACGCTTCATACACAGAAGCCGAAACTGTAAGCGCAGTTTTTATTTTCACCCATTTTCCAAGCTGAATGTTTTCAATACCGTTATCTTTTAAAACTTGCGCAGTTTCTTTTTTCAGTCCGTTCTTCCAGGAATTTCTTCCAAGCAAAGTGAAGACAACCAAAATTGCAAAAAAAACTGCAAGGATTCCGCAGAAAATTCCGCACTTTATAAGAAGCGTTTTATAAAAAAGTTTTTTTTCATTGTCTACAGTTTCAATCTCATCTTCAAGCATTTTAAACCTCGCTGATTTCCTTTAGGCGCGGAACAAGTTTTTTGGAGACATTTTCGTACAGTTTTTTATCTTCAAAAAATTGAATCACAGGAGAAAGCAAATTTATAACAAGAATCAAAAAAACATAGCCTGCAGAAGAAGTTCCGCTTCCGATTATAAGAAAGCCAATCAGCCCGGCAAAAGCTCCGTAAAGAATTTTTCCCCACAAAGTCATTGGCAAAGTTCCGTACCATTGCAAAAGGTAAAGCGTACAAAACAAAGTTCCGCTTGTAAGAAGAGCAAGCAAGATGTCGCCTTGAAACGGAATTCCGCCAATAAAAAACGGAAGTAAAAATCTAACCAAAAATGAATAGAAAAAAAGGAAAACCGCAGGAACAACGTAATCCACCATGTCAAATGAAATCAATATAATAGAAGAAACTAAAGTTATAAAGTTGAATCTAAAAGCCGGAATCACAGAGCCATTGTCCCAAAACAAGCTTACATATCCTTCTGGAATTGAAATTCCAAAAAACTTAAATACGTAGCTATTCAAAAATTCTGTGATGGAAGAATCCAGTTCAAGCAAAGGAACTGTTCCGTTTTGAATCAGAGAAAGCGCCGCATTTCTTGCCTGAAGCTCCTGCGCAGAAACAGCAAACGGAGGAAACGCAGAAGGATTCAGAAAATATAAAATAACGATACAGAGCGCAACAAGGTTAGCCCAAGACGAAGCAAAGTTTCCAAATACAAATTTTCCAAGAAGCAATGTAAAAAACACAACAGCAAAAACAGCATAGACTGGATAAACCGAAGGAATCAAAAGTCCTGCAATCAAGCCTTGTATTACAGAAATTCTCCAAGTATGTTTTTCAGTCCGCTTAGAAAAATAAAAAGCAGCTTCCGCGCAAACCGAAGCCAGCAATGCAAACAAAAGCACAACAAGAGATTCTAAGCTTTTTGAAAATGCCAGCATAGCGACTTGCACAAGAAGAAGCGCAATCATCACAAATGAAATTGTTCCAAGTGAATAAGATGCGCTTGCAAACGGATTCAATGTTATTTTTGTACAATGTTTTTTCAACTCTATATTTGTCATTTTTTTTTCCTTATAGCAAAGCTATTGTCTGGCTCAAAGGCAGGCGCGAAGGACAAACACTGTTGCAGACCGAACAATTGGAACAAAGCAAACTTGTAGCGCAAAGTTCTTTTGGAAGATGATAGTTTTCAACAAGATGCTTGTAAAGCAAATCCGGCGAAATTCCTTCCGGGCAGACATTTCTGCACTTTCCGCATCTTATGCAGTTTTTTTCATCTTGAATGCAAAGCTCCGTGGCAGGAACAAATTCCAAAGACTTTATAGATTTTGTAATCGGAATATCCAAAGTTGAAGCCGCCATTCCTGTAATCATTCCGTTTACAACAATTTTTGAAGGAGAAACTTTAAATCCACCGCATTGCTCCACAAGAGTTTTTATTGAAGCTCCGATTCTTGCCTTGAGCATTCCAACAGATTTCAAGCAGTTTCCGTACACATGGACATAACGCTCAATAACAGGAATTCCTTTTACAACGGCTTCAAAAACGGAAAGCGCAGTTTCAGGATCTAAGAAAAGGCACTTGCTGTTTACTTTTGCAAATTCTGAATTCTTGGAAACTTTGCGAATTGTTCTAAGCAAATTCTGCATAAAGCCGCAAGGATATTTTTCTGTGTCGGTATTTACGCATAAAAAAGAAACATTGCCTAAAAGCTCCGAAGAAATTTCAATGTCAGATTTCTTTGGCAAAACAAAAACAATTCCTTTTGCGCTAAAAGCCTTGCAGCAAATCAACGCTCCCTGAACAACTTCCGAAGTAAATTTCTTTGCAATGAAACTGTCTGTAAATCGGCTTGGGTCTTCATCAAACATTCTGACGATTACAAAACGCTCTTTTACAAGATTTCCGCGAGTTATCTGGGCGCAAAGTGATTCCGTTTTTTTGCTGAATGTATTTACAATTCCCTTCACTTTAAATTCTTCAAGCAAAGTTTCTGCATTCAAAAAATTCCAGTCAACAGAAGGAAGCTTTTTTCCAAGATACGAAAACGATCCGTCTGTAGAAATTTCCGCCGCATTTCCCAAAGTTCCATCAGGAAGCGTGCATCTAAAAATCGAAACTATTTTACCTGGAACGGAAGAATGAATGTTCGCGCCTTCCGCAAAATTTTTTGGAGAAGCAATTATCTGGCCTTCTCTTACAATGTCGCCGGGCTGAAATCCGCAGGAATATTCTGCCTCGCTTGACTGCCTGAATGGAATTACAACTTTCCTCGGCAAAAAAGCTCTCACAGAATCCTGAAACATCGGATGTCCAGGCAAAACAAAATTATTAACAGTCTTCATTTATCTTTTTTCCCAAAGCTGACCGAAAAACAGCCAGCAAACTTTTTTTCAAAAAAACAACTTACAAACTTCTGCGCCGGTTCGATTTTATTACGTACAAAAGCAAAAGAAAAACCGGCACAAAAAGGCATGATAAAATCAAACTCGCGCTGAATCCATCAGGCCGTCTGGAAATATTTTCCTTTGAACTGTAAGCAACGCTCGTATTTTCTCCTTGTTTCAACATCAGTTTTTCAATTGCATTGTAGCCAAGAGATTCAATTTTTTTATCAATGCGGTTTTTAAAATCCGAATTGAATTTCATAATGATTGAATCCGCCTGAAAAATCCTGCCGTTTTTTTCTTCAAAACGCGGGACAGAAACAACACTTCCTTCCTGCACATCTTCAAAGCCGGAATTTTTGTTTAAGTTTTTGTACGGAAATGACTCCACATTCCAAGCCCAGCAGTAAAAATCTTTTAGCGAAGGAATTGAACTTTCCGAAGAAGATTCCACAGGAACAGGAAGCGAAACATTTTTTCCAGAAGTAAAACTGAAATTGGAAGAGAAAATAAAACAAAAAAGCAAAACAAGCAAAGGCGCAAGGCAAAGAAGCGTATGAAAAGCCGTTGCAGGATACATAAGCGGAAGCTGAGGCGCAGAAAAAATCTTTACAGTTTTAAAAGAATTTCTTGAATCCATAAAAGATTCAAAAACTTTCAAAAGAAAAAGAGATGAGCAAGAAGCCAGTCCGCACAAAATCATAAGAAAGCCTTCCTGCCATCCGGAAAGCAAGGCAATCAAAAATGAAACTGCAATCGGAATTATAAAATACGGATTTTTTTTAAGAACTGCAAAAGCTTTTTTTCTTCCCCAAATCCGCTGAGCCAAATAGCATGAAAGCATATACAGAACAACCGCCGCCGCAACAGGATAAAACGGCTTTGAAAAAGACAAAATCAAACTAAAGCAAGCAGAGAAAAAAAACGGAAATTTATTTTTAGACAAATAAGTAAACGCAAGAAAAACAACAATGCAAACAACAGGAACTGCAAACGGATATTGCTGAATTCCGTCTATTCCAGATTGAAGCCCTGTTTCCTGCGAAAGATTTTCCAAGGCTTTTAAAATTTGCTGTCCTGAGCCATTCGGAACATAATAAAGCAAAAAAGATTTTGAATAGTCAAAAAAATATCCAAGCCGGCTTGCCAAATATTCATTGTAAGAATCAGGAAGAACAGGCGTAAAGTCTGAAACTAATGGAATCTGCTGCTTGCCAAGACTTATAATATTCTGGCAGCCTGCGTTTTCAAGGCACGAAAGAACTTTTTCCTCTGGAATAGATTTGTCTGCATAAACAACTTTATAGCTGTCCCAAATTCTAAAAACAGGAATGCTCCTAAAGACAAAGAGAAAAATAAAAGCGGAACAAACCGCCGCAATCGAAAATAAAATTTTTACTTTGCTAGGCTTCATTTTAAACACTGAATGCAAGTCCGATAAAAAAGCCAAGCAACGAACCGATAATAACTTCCGCCGGAGTATGTCCTTGAACTTCCTTTATTGGCTTGACTTCTTCAATTATATTTTTTGCAGCAAGAAGACGGCCTATTTTATTGAGCATCGCAGCCTGAAGTCCATTTGCGCGGCGCACTCCAACAGCATCGCGGATTGTAACCAAATAAAAACCAAGCGAAAGAATAAAAACATCACTGTTAACGCCAGAGCGAAAGCCAATTGTAGTGCAAAGCGTAGCTACAAGCGCGGAATGGCTAGACGGCATACTTCCAGTACGCCACAAAAGGAGTTCGAACAATTCTTTTAAACTATGAACTTTTCCAGAGAAAAGCTTTATAAGAGTTTTTACAAGTTGAGCAGACAGCCAGCTGAATAAGCACGCCAAAAAAGCAGGCTGAGAAAAAAACAAATGGAGCTGTTCCTTTAAATTCATGTGCAGAATTATAGCATATAAGCATAAATTATTCTATAATCGGAGCATGGAATTTATAGAATTTGAAGCAAAGGAGGACGATGACGGAAGGCGGCTGGACAAGGCTGCAAAACGCATATTTGAGTCAAAAGGAATTCAGCCAGAAAATATTTTCAAGCTCATAAGAAAAACGTTGATAAAGCTGAACAACAAAAAATCATCTCCAGAAGACAGAATCAAAAGCAAAGATAAAATTTTCATAGCAGATTTTTTACTAAAAGAAAATGAAAATAAAACTGAAAAAAACGAAACGTCAAAGCTTCATGAAAATTTTTCAGTTCAGACTACATTCAAAAATGAGCACTTATGGATAATAAACAAGCAAAGCGGAATTGAAGTTCAGCCTTCAAAAAACTCAAGTTTCTGCCTCGCTGATTTTGTCGCACAAAACACGCAAACCGCTTCCCTTTCATTCAGGCCGGGACCGCTTCATAGAATTGACAAATTCACAACAGGACTTGTTGCATTTTCCCAAAGTCTGCAAGGCGCAAAATGGTTTTCTGAAAACATAAAAAATCACAGCATAAAAAAAACTTATCTTGCAATAGTTGAAAACATTCTCCCGGAAAATGAGCTTGCAATTTGCGACACGATTGAAGAAAAACCAGCCTGTACAAAAGTAAAAAAAATTGCGCAAGGAACATTCTGCGGAAAAGAAATTTCACTTGCAAAAATCCAAATAGAAACTGGAAGAAAACATCAGATTAGAATTCACTGCGCAAGCCGTGGTTTTTCGCTTTTGGGAGACAAGCTTTACGGCGGAGCAAAAATTCCAGACGGAGAATTTTCTAGCTGCGGATTTTTTCTTCATGCCTGGAAACTTGAATTTCCAAAAGGCAATCCTCTTTTGCTTCCAAATGAAATTCAGGCAGAGATTCCGCCTTTATTTAAAAAATTTATAGAAAATTTCTTGAAAATTCCCACTGCTGAATTTATAATTTAATATATGAATTTTATTTCAAAAATGATGCATACAGGTCTTACAGTTTTCGCGCTTGTCGGTGAAAGCGGAACAGGAAAAAGTTTCCGTGCAAAGCTTCTTGCGCAAAAATACGGAATCGAAGCAATTATTGACGACGGACTTCTCATAAAGGACGACAAAATTCTTGCGGGAAAAACTGCCAAGCACGAAAAAACATACATGGGAGCTGTAAGAATTGCGCTTTTTGATGACAAGCAGCACCGAGATGATGTTGCAAAAGCTCTGCAAAAAAACAAAATCAAAAAACTTCTCATAATCGGAACAAGCGAAAAAATGGCAGGAAAAATCGCAACAAGGCTTCAGATTCCGCTTCCGTCAAAAATAATCAAAATTGAAGACATTGCAAACCGCGAAGAAATTGAAAAGGCTATCCGCTCAAGGCAAATCGAGGGCAAGCACGTAATTCCAGTTCCGGCTATTGAAGTAAAAAAAAGCTACTCGCAAATTTTCCATGATTCGCTCAGAGACATTGCAAATAAAAGCAAACTCAAATTTTTAAAAAAAGAAACTTCGGTGATGGAAAAATCAATTGTAACTCCAGAGTTCAGCAAAAAAGGCAGAATTGAAATTTCAGAAGCTGCGCTCAGCCAGATGGCAATGCATTGCATAAACGAATTCTCGCAGGAAATCAGGATAAAAAAACTTTCAATAAAAACAGACAGCCGCGGATACAGGCTCATAATCACAATCGATGTTCCGTTCGGCCGTCAGCTCACAGGAGAAATTCACAGCCTTCAGCAATACATAATCGAGAACATAGAAAAATACACAGGAATTTTAATTGAAGAAGTCAGCATAATAATAGACAAAATAACGGTAAACAAATAAAACAGATTCCGCTTTAAATGAATAATTTTCAGGTAATTGACTTCAAAACATTTGAACATTAAAATAGTCGCACTGTGTTAGTTAGATATTCTACAGATGAAAAAGGAAATCCTGTAAAAAAAGCCGTTGTTTATACAAAAGAAGAGCATTGCATAAAACGGGAATCAATAGATCCGGACGCTATTTTTATTATTGACTGCTTAAAGAAAAACGGTTTTGACTCTTATATTGTTGGAGGAGCTGTAAGAGATCTTATTGGAGGCAGAACGCCAAAGGATTTTGACATTGTAACAGACGCGACTCCAAGCCGCATAAAAAAAATTTTCAGGAATTCACGCATCATCGGAAAACGATTTAGGCTTGTGCATATTTTCTTTGGAACAAAAATTTTTGAAGTCAGCACATTCCGTTCAATTATAGACGGCTCAATCGGAAATGCATTCGGCTCAATGGACGAAGATGTGTTGCGCCGGGATTTTACATTGAATGCGCTTTACTATGATCCTATAAAACAGCAGATTATTGACTATGTAGGCGGAGTTGAAGACATAAAAAAAGGAATCGTAAGACCTGTAATTCCAATCGATAGAATTTTTATAGAAGATCCTGTAAGAATGCTAAGAGCTGTAAAATACGGAGCAACAACAGGCTGCAAGCTTCCGCATAAACTGAAAAAGAAAATCAGAACGTCTGCCCCGCTTTTGTCGCCAGTTTCTCCTTCAAGGCTCACAGAAGAATTTTTAAAGATAATAAACGGCGGACATTCATTTGAAATTGTAAATGCCGCTTTGGAAACTGATTTGTACGAATATCTTCAGCCGGCAGCCTCAAATTTAATTCTTGAAAATAAGAAATTCGCAAAATCATATCTTGAAAATTTAAAAAAATTAGATGAGTTCGTAAAGCAAAATCACGATTCAAGGCTTGGCGAGCGGCTTTATTTCCTTTTAAAGGATTTTGTTGAGCAGCTCACTGACTGGAAACTTGAAGCCCAAAGCGAATATTCAGCATCGGAAATTTACAAAAGGACCTGGGCAATCTGCAGAAACTTTGTGCTTCCGATAAATCCGCAGAGAACAGAACTTGATTTTGCAGTGCGAAAACTTTTGCAGGACGCAGGAATTCAAGTAAAAACAAAACGCGCAAAAAGAACCAGAAGACTTCACATTCAGCAGGAAGCCGAGCAGAAAAACTAACTTTGCAAAAACCGCAGAACGTCGTCCATAACTTCTTCACGGTTTATTTCGTTAAAAAGCTCATGGCGCGCATCTTCATAAAGACGCATTGAAACATTTTTCATGCCGGATTTTTTATAGCAGTCAAAAAGTTTTTTTACAGTCTTTCCGTAAGAACCAACCGGATCTGCAGTTCCAGCAACAAGAAAAACCGACAGTTCTTTTGGGATTTTAAGAATATTGCGTTTTTTGTGAATTTGGCGCAACCCAGAATATATGTCGCATAAGAATCCATTTGTAGCATTAAATCCGCAAAGCTCATCCTTTATATAAAGGTCAACTTCATCCTTGTCTCTTGAAAGCCAGTCAAATTCCGTGTGGCGATTTTTTATTTTTGAATTTGAAAGTCCGAACGTTAAGAAATTCATAAATCGGCTTTGCTTTTTTGTACCTTCAAAAAATTTTATAATTCCGCCAATAAAATTTGCAAAGGCAACAGTCAAAGGCCTAGGTCCAGCAGTTCCACAAAGAACAGCCTTGTCAATTTCACTTCCATATTTTTCAATTAAATTTTGGGCAATAAAAGAACCAAAGCTATGTCCCAAAAGAAAAATCTTTTTTCCGGGGAAAAGTTTTTTTGCATACAAAATTTCCTCGTGAATATCCTCTGTTACCCGGTTGAACCCATCTTTATCAGCAAGAAAACCAAGAGTTCCTGTTCCGTCAGCCTGCGCTTTTAGACCGGTTTTTCCATGTCCCCTGTGATCTTCAGCAATTAACGCGATTTTATTTTTTGCAAGAAATTCCGCAAAGCGAGCATAACGTGCAGCGTGCTCAGCCATTCCGTGGCTAAAAACCACAACAGCTTCCGCTTCCGCCGGAATCCAATTATAAACAAAATTTACATTTCCATCAGACATGGAAAGTTCTTTTACTTCAAGATTCATATTTTTCATTCCCTTTTGCTAAAAATAAATCCTGCCGTTTTTGCAGCAGGACTTTTCAACAATTAAAGTTAAATTTTCATGTTCATGGCTTCGCGAACTTCATCCAAAGTTTTTATTGCAATCGCGCGTGCTTTTTCAACGCCGTCAAGAAGGACCTGCCTTATGTAGTCAGGATTTTTTTCAAGTTCTGCCCGTTTTTGTCTCAAAGGACGAAGTTCTTCATTCAAGGCTTCAGCAAGCACTTTTTTAAGCTCGCCGCTTCCCTTTTCTCCAATCCGCTCAGCAATGGCAGCCGGCTCTTCTTTTGTGCAGAGAGAAATCAGCATAAGAAGATTTGCGACTTCCGGGCGATTTTCAGGATCATAAGTTATAACGCGCTCAGAATCAGTTTTTGCTTTCTTTATAAGCGAAGCAGTTTCGTCTTCTGTGCTGCAAAGGAAAATTGCGTTTCCACGGCTTTTGCTCATCTTTTGGCTTCCGTCCAGACCAAGAATACTCGGAGTTTTTGAAAGCAATGCTTGCGGCAAAGGAAAAACAGGCTCGCGGTTCTTGCAGAATTTGCGGTTGAAAGCTTTTGCAATATTCCGCGTAAGCTCAATGTGCGGAAGTTGGTCTTTTCCAACAGGAACAACATTTCCCTTGCAGAAAAGAATATCGCACGCCTGATGAATCGGATATGTGTACATTCCCGCATTCACATTTGTAAGTCCCGCGCTCGCAATTTCTTCTTTTACAGTCGGATTTCTTGAAAGCTCCGCATTGCTCACCAAAGTCATAAACGGCAGCATAAGCTGATTGCATTCAGGAATGTAGCTATGCGGATAAATTATAACATTTTCACCAGGCTCAATTCCGGCGGCAAGATAATCGATTACAAGCTGCTTTGTGTTCTGGCTGATTTTATCAAACGCATCATGGTCGGTAAGAACCTGGTAGTCCGCAATAAGAATCATTGTAGGCACGCCAAGTTTTGCAAGGCGCACTCTGTTCTGCAAAGAGCCAAAGTAATGCCCGATGTGAAGATTTCCAGTCGGACGGTCGCCAGTAAGAACCCTGTATTTCTGAGGATTCACTTGAATATCTGCTTCTATCTGCTTTGAGCGTTCCACTGACGCCAAAAAAGTTTTGTTGCTGTCAAATTCTTCTTCTGCCATTTGATTCCTCAAGTTAAAAAAGTGGACTTTAGATTATCATATTGCGCGGCGTTTAGCAATCAGAGCCAGTTCAAGAGAAAAATTCAATTGACTGGCTCAAAGAATTTACAGTCTTATTCCGCAGCCACGTTCCAAAGCTTCTTTATAAACCTGAACATATTTTTCCGCAGCCTCATCCCAGCCAAATGTTTTTTTCATTCCGGCCTGCTGCATTTTTTTGATGTGGTCTTTTTTGTTGTAGTACGCCCAGACAGCCCAGCCAACAGTATCATAAATAGCACGCGGAGTAAGTTGTTCAAATACAAAGCCTGTACCTTCTCCTGTCTGCTGATTGTAGTTGTCAACAGTGTCCGCAAGTCCGCCAGTTTTTCTTACAATTGGCAAAGTTCCATACAGCATTGAATAAATCTGATTCAAGCCGCACGGTTCATATTTTGACGGCATAAGGAAGAAATCACTTCCGGCTTCAATAAGATGGCTCAAAGCATCGTCATATCCAATGTAGGCTCTAAGGTTCGGAAGTTTTGACTGCAAGGCGCAAATTTCATTTTCGCACCAGCTTTCACCGCTGCCTAGAATTGCAAACTGAACTTTCATGTCCGTGCAAATTTGGTAAATCGAGCCGTAAGTCGGAGCAAAAATTTCAGCAATGCCCTTTTGATCTACAAGGCGCGTAACAATTCCAATTACAGGAATGTCAGGATTTACTTCCAGTCTCATTCTTTTCTGAAGCTCTTCTTTGCACTTAGCTTTTCCTGCCATGTTTCTTGCTGAATAAGTCGCAGGAATTTTCTTGTCGATTTCTGGATTCCACTGACGCAAATCCGCGCCGTTCAAGATTCCTTTTATGACATCAGCCCTTGCGCGCAAAAGTCCGTCCATTCCGAATCCGCCTTCCGCAGTCTGAATTTCATGCGCATAAGTCGGGGAAACTGTCGTTATCATGTCTGAAGAAGAAACTCCTGCCTGCAAGAAATTTATTCCGCCGTCATGCTCAAAGCCCGCACCATAATAAAGCCCCCAGTCAATTCCAAGAGCTGGAAACGAATTTTTTGAATACTGGCCTTGGTATCCCTGATTGTGAATTGTAAGAACACTAGCAGTTTTTTCAAATCCGCAGTAACGGCAAACATGCTTTAAAAGAACAGGAGCAAGACAAGTTGACCAGTCGTGGCAATGAATTATATCAGGAAACCAGCCAAGCTTGCGGCAAAGCTGAAACGCTCCGTGGCAAAGAACAGCAAATCTATAAGGGTTGTCGTGAAAATCTGTTTCAGAAGGAACTCCGTAAACTCCGTCTCTTCCAAAGCACTGCTCATGGTCAATAAAATAAACAGGAAGTTTTTCGCAGCCCGGCATTGTTGTAGTGTAAACAGCCGACCAAGTTTCAACTGTTCCAGCGGCAATCGCCATAGGGCCTTCAAGTTTTACAAGCTTGCTTCTGTCGATTTTATAGTAGCGCGGCATAACAATTTTTACATCATGCCCCATTTTTGTAAGCTGAATAGCAAGCGCACTCACCATGTCCGCAAGTCCGCCTGTCTTTGCAAAAGGAACTGTTTCTGCCGTAACCATTAAAATTTTCATTTTTCTTCCTCCAAATCTTTCATTGCCTTTACAAAAGCCTTTCTTGAATTTTCAATTGATTTTTCGCTCACACAGTACGCAAGCCGAATCCAGCCCTTTCCGCCAAAGCCGCTTCCTGGAGCAGAAAGAATATTGTATTTCTTTAAGTAATCGCAGAAAGCCATATCATCCGCGCCAAAAGATTCTGGAGCCTTGCACCACATATAAAACGCGCCTTCTGGAACAATATGCTCAACTCCAGCTTCGTCCAGCACATTCATAAGCATATCGCGGCGTTTTTTGTAAAGAGAATAGTCAACCTTTACATTCCAAGTTTTTGCAACCACACGCTGAAAAAAAGCAGGAGCGTTTACATAGCCCAAAATTCTTGTTGTAAAAATACAAGCGGCGACAACTTCATCTTTGTCAGGGCAAGCAGGATTTACACAAATGTAGCCAATTCTCTCTCCCGGAAGGCTTAAATTTTTTGCAAATGAAGTTACAATAATCGCACTGTCATAAATCGGAAAAACAGGGGCTACAGAGTTTCCGTCGTAAACAATCGCGCGGTAAGGCTCGTCGCACACAAGATACGGTTTTCTTCCGCATTTTTTTGCATGAAGCTCCAAAACATCGGAAAGTTTTTTTATTTCTTCCTTTGAATAAATGCGTCCAGTCGGATTATTCGGGCTGTTTATAAGAACAGCGGCTGTTTTTTCTGTCAAAGCGGCGGCAATCGCATCCACATCAAGCGAAAAGTCAGGCTTTGCAGGAACTTCAATCAAAGTTCCGCCGTAATTATGGACATAGTGCTTATATTCTGTAAAAAATGGAGCAGGAACTATAACATTGTCGCCTTCAGAAACAATAGCCTTAAAAAGACTGTTTAAAGCTCCAGCCGCGCCAACAGACATTACAACACAGCTAAAGTCAACGGGAACGCCTTGTTCAGCTTCCGTTTTTTTTGCCATCGCCTCCCTTGCAAACTGATAGCCAGGATTCGGCATATATCCATGGAAATTTTTTTCACGTTTTTTTGCAAGCTTTTCTATGCACTCGAAAATTTCTTCCGGCGGATCTAAATCCGGATTTCCTATGCTGAAGTCAAAGACATTGTCTTCTCCGTATTTTTTCTTAAGCTCAAGGCCTTCCTCAAACATTTTTCTAATTACGCCAGCTGTTTTGCTAGTCATTGTTTCCTTTATATAAGGCGAAACAGGCATTTATCTTGCACTCCTATAAAAAGTCAATGAGGAAATATCAATTTCCGATTTGACTTTTTAACACAATTTCGTAACAAAGTTAGAAATTGCAGTTAATAAGAAAGTTTGCAACGCAAACTTTGAGTAGACAAAAACAGACGCTATTCCGGCTGTTTTGTCTTGCACTCCTAAATTAAAACTTGTTTATTTTTATTGAAAAAATTATATCACACAAATATGGATTTAACAAATTTTATTCGTTGATTGCAAGAATTAAAATAAATAAAAAAATGCAAATTTTAAACTAAAACTATTGACACAAAATGCGCTATAGTATATAGTCTTTTCATCAGCTTGATTAATGGCAAGTTGATTATCTGCTGCTTTAGCTCAGTTGGTAGAGCACGTGATTTGTAATCTCGGGGTCGTGGGTCCAAGTCCTACAAGCAGCTTTCGTCGGGGAGTTTCCCGAGTGGTCAAAGGGGGCAGACTGTAAATCTGTTGGTTTTCCTTCGTAGGTTCGAATCCTTCACTCCCCAAGCAGGCACTAAGTTTTCTTAGTGTCTTTTTTTATTTAGTTCAAACCGTAAAAACAACAATCTATTATCAAAATCCAGCATAAAAACATAAGAAAATCGTTAGATTTTCTCAATCCGTGTGTCAAAATACATTTTGAATTAACAAATCCGAAAAAGAACGCACCCTTGAAGCTAAAAGCCCCAAAGGTGCAAAATTGGAGGAAAGTTATTCAGAGTAAAATAATTTTAAAGCTATATGCAGTTATTTCCGCTTAAGATATTTTATGCTGTCAAGCGCAACCGCCGCAATAATTATAAATCCTTTGAATACAAACTGAAGGTTCGTGTCAATTCCAAGGAATGTAAGGCAGTAAGTAAGGCTTGTGAATATTATAACACCAAGAACTGCTCCGCCGATTTTTCCAATTCCGCCATTAAATGAAATTCCGCCTACAACGCACGCCGCAATAGCATCAAGCTCATAGCCCTGTCCTGTTCCTGCGCTGGCATTTGCCTTGAAAGCCTCAAAGAACGCGCCGAATCCGTAGAAAATTCCAGCCATAATGAATACGCCCAAAGTTACCTTGAAAACACTGATTCCGCTTACACTTGCAGCTTCTGCGTTTCCGCCTACAGCATACATATTTTTTCCAAACGTTGTCTTGTTCCAGATAAACCAAGCGACAACAATTGCAATTGCGGCAGGAATAATCAGTTTAGGGAATGTAACAAGTTCGCCGTTTATAACTCCAAGAACCCATCTTCCGCCGAAAACATCCTTGATTCCGCTGTCAATTGATCCAACTGGAGTTCCGCTTGTTCCAAAGAACAAAAGTCCGTAGATAATAAGCTGTGTCGCAAGAGTTGAAATAAACGGATGAATCTTAAGCCTTGCTGAAAAAACGCCGGCAAATGCGCTGAAAAGCACACAAAGGAACACAGAAGAAAACAAAGCCATTATTACGCGGACAGCCATAGGAATCGCAGTAAAATCCCATGGTCCCATTCCAAAGAAAGTAACAATATTCTGTCCCGGATGAAGAACAAGTCCTGTAACAACCGCGCCAAGAGCAACCATTCGTCCTACGCTCAAATCTGTTCCGGCAAGAAGAATAAGCCCCGCAACTCCAAGCGCATAGAACATACGGGTTGAAGACTGCTCAAGGATTGTAAAAATATTCGGAAGCGAAAGAAGGTTTCCATTTCCAGAAAGAGGCGCCAGAATAATGCAGACTATGAAGAACACAAGAATTGCAAGGTAAAGTCCGTTGTCAAGGAAAAACTTTGAAGGCTTGAACTTGTAAATGTAGTCGTTCAAGTTAAGCACAAAGTCTTCTGAAAACTTATTTTTTCCATTGCGGAGGCTTCTGTTCTTTTGAACATGATTTACAAAAGCCTGATTTTTTGCGTCCTTGCATCTTCCAACTGCGGAAGACAAGCGGCTTTTTGCGTCGAACAAAGAAGATTTTGTTTCATATTTAAGAGTTGCAATTTCTTCTTTTAGAGCGGCGGAATCCATTCCTGAAGACTTCAGCTTGCTTTCTTTTTCAGCGGATTCAGATTTTATCTTTAATACTTCCTGCGCAAAATCCTGCTTATGCTTTGCAATAGATTCATTTTCAGCCTGAACAACCTGGGCGATGTAGTCTTTTGAAATTGCGTTCGCATAGGCAACGGCTTCTTTTTCAACACGGATTTCTTCCGCCTTGTTTTTTACAGCGACTTCCTTGGCTTTTTCAATTCCAGCTTTTTTTGCTGCAATGAGACGCTGTTTTTCGGCAGAATCAATCATCTTGTTTTTTTTCAGCGAGAAAATTTCCTGCTTTAAGTCGGCGATTTTGTTCACTCCGTCCTTGCGAAGATTATGCAAAGTTTCAGAATATCCGCGGAATTTTTCGTCTTCATCCAAAGATTTTATTTCTGCAACAGATGCTTTTTCATTCATTTGCTTGCTCCTAGTAATCATAAGTATTTTGCAGAAAGTCTAAGCAAGGCTTCCTGATCCGTTTCTTTTGTATTTACAATTCCCGCAAGGCGGTGATTAGACATAACGGCGATTCTGTTTGTAATGCCCAAAATTTCAGGCATTTCGCTTGAAACAACGATTATTGTCTTTCCTTCTTTCGCCATGTTTATAATCAGCTGGTAGATTTCATACTTTGCGCCAACGTCAATTCCGCGCGTAGGCTCGTCAAGCAAAAAGACCTGCGGCTGCCGCTCAAGCCATTTTCCGATTATAACTTTCTGCTGGTTTCCGCCGCTAAGAGAACTTATAAGCTCATCCGCAGAAACGCATTTTGTGTGCATGGTTTTTATTTCGCGGTTGGCGGCTTCCTGCATCTTGCGGTTTGAAAGCACTCCGAATGTCTTGTAGCTGTCAAGGTTTGTAATCGTTGTGTTGAACTGGATTGTGTCTTTTCCGAACATTCCATTCAGCTTGCGTTCCTCGGTAACAAGCGCAAAACTATAGTCCATCGCATCCTTGCTGTTTTTAAAATGAAGCTTTTTTCCGTTCATTATAATTTCGCCGGAAGCGATTGTCCTGATTCCGAACAAAGATTCCAAAAGCTCGCTGCGTCCAGCTCCAACAAGCCCGTACAGTCCGAAAATTTCGCCTTTTTTTACCGTAAACGAAATATCTTCAAGAACCGGCTCATACTTTGTGGTAAGTCCGCGGACTTCAAGGAAATCCTCGCCCGGAACATTGTCCACATCCGGAAAACGCTTGTCCAAAGAGCGTCCAACCATTGCAGAAATAAGCTCGTTCATGTCGGTTGATTCAACAGGCTTTGAAAGAATCATCTTTCCGTCCCGAAGAACAGCGACTTCATTGCAAATCTGGAAAATTTCATCCATCTTGTGCGAAATATAAACAAACGAAACTCCCTTGTTTCTAAGGTCGTCTACTATGGAAAAAAGCTTACTAACCTCACGCTCCGTAAGTGAAGATGTAGGCTCGTCAAGAACTATTATTTTTGCGTCGTAAGAAACAGCCTTTGCAATTTCCACCATCTGCCTTTGGGAAACAGACATTGTGCGCATAATGGTCTTTGGATTTACATTCATGCTAAGCGAAGCAAAAAGGCTGTTCGCTTCCTTGAGCATCTTAGCTTCGTCAACAATTCCCGCCCTTGTTGGATAGCGGCCAAGAAAAAGGTTGTCTGTAACGGTTCGGTCAAGGCACTGATTAAGCTCCTGATGCACCATGGCGACTCCGTTTTCAAGAGCTTCCTTAGGATTCTTAAAGTTTATGGGCTTTCCCAAAAGCGAAATTGAGCCTTCATCCTTTGCATAAATACCAAAAAGGCATTTCATCATTGTGGATTTTCCAGCTCCGTTTTCGCCCATAAGCCCCAGAACAGTGCCTTTTTTTACAGTAAGATTTATACCGTCAAGGACCTTGTTCTTTGCAAATGACTTTGAAAGATTTTTTATTTCCAGAACTATATCGTCCATAACGCTCCTCTTTCATCTGCTTAAAAAATGCCATGCCTTTTCGGGGCATGGCAATCTAAAAAAATCAAATACCTTCTGAAATCGAGGCTAGAATTTTCATCCAGCCCCAAAATTGAACTTTATTAGTACTTGAGCTTGTCTGTGTAGTCTCTTCCAGAGTTTGTCTTAACCATGTTGATTGCGTAAGCATCGTAATTGTTAAGATTTGTGAATCTGTCAAGGCAGCTAGACTCGTTCTGTCCGTCTCCCTGAACCACTGTAAGGTCAATGTTCAAGAGAGGAGCATAGTACTGCAAAGCTGGAAGATAAGAAGATGAAAGGAAATTGTCCGCTGAGTTGTAAATTGTAAGCAAAACTTTCTTTGATGGAGCTGCTGATTTCTTTACGCCTGAATCGCGGTTTCCTGCCGTGTACTGCTGCCAGTTTTCGCTGTTTACGCCTGAGTTTTCAGCAAGCAAAGCCTTTGTTGAATCAACATACTGAACAGGAGCAGAAATCTTGTTGCCATAAGAATCTGGCTCTGAAATTCCTTTTTTGTAAACATCTTCGCCTATAAGTCCGTCAAGAAGATTGCGCAAAACCTGAAGAGTTGCTGTTGCCTGAGCGTCTACGTTCTGGGAAACAGTTCCTGTGAGTTTTCCAGCTCCTATTGCCTCGATTGCATCTGCGTTTGCGTCATATCCGAATACTGGAACTCCAGCTGGATAGTTTGAAGCCTGAAGACAGCCCATTGCCATTCCGTCGTTGTTAGAAACTACCATATCAAGTTGATTTCCGAACTTTGTAGCCCAGCCGCCCATTGCCTCTGTAGCAGCGTTTGCATTCCAAGTAGAACCGTCAGTTCCAGTCATTGCCTTTCCTTCAAGCTCAACAACTTTCATTGTTTTTCCGCCTACAGAAATAGAGCCTTCTTTTACTTTTCCAGGATCTGTAGAGCCGTCCCAAGTTCCAAGAGCCTTGCGGATTCCTTCTGTACGAGCCTTAGAGTCATTGTGTCCGACATCGCCAATGCAAAGAACATATCCAAGAATTCCGTCTCCGTTACGGTCAATAACAGCAGGATCTGCGGAAGCAAGATAGTCAGAAATAAGTTTTCCCTGAACAGCACCGCCGCCAGCAGCATCAAAACCAACGTAATAAGTCTTGCTGTTCCAATTCATTGTAGCCATATCAATTTCGCCAGTAGTAGGATCAGAAGGCTGTCTGTTAAAGAAAACAAGCGGCTTGTCTTTGTTCATTACAACATCGCCGCCAGCTTTAGAGCATCCGGTAAAAACCGCACCGCCAATCAAAGCCATGCCAAGCACAGCGCAAACTGTTTTTTTCATATTTTTTCCTCCAAAAAAATAATTAAACAGAGTTTTTGTGTGTTCGTTAACACTATAATCAATATATAAACCCGTTTCATGCATTTGTCAAACAAATTCTTTTATAAATTTTGGTTATAATTCCGCCTGAAAAAAGTGATTTTTACACATAAAAACAAATAAAAATAATACTATAGTTCCAAAAGTCAATTAAAAATTCATACGATCTTCACCAGCAAAACTTTTTTATAAAAAATAATCGAAATTTATTTGCGCCCCGAAAAAAACAATGCTAAAATGTGTACGTCAACACGTTTTGACAAAAAAAAGAGGCGGCTATGACAATAACAGAAATAGCAAAAAAATCAGGCGTTTCAATTGGAACCGTGGACAGAGTTCTGCACAACAGAGGAAAAGTATCTGAAAAAACAAAGCTTGCGGTAGAAGCTGTAATCGAAAAATACGGATACACGCCGAATCCCCTTGCCAGAACATTAAAAAAGAACAGGCCTTTCGTTATTGGCGTCTTAATGCCACCGCCAGGCACTGGAAGCGGCTACTGGAAAATGATTTTTAAAGGAATGAAAGAAGCGGAATCAGAACTTTCTGCGTTCGGAATAAAGCTTGAATTTGAATATTTCGATAGAACGGAATCCGGCTCAATGACAAAGGCCTCACAAAAGCTTTTTGAAAAGAACCTGCAGGCTTTGATAACAGTTCCAATTGTTCCGAATGAAGCCGAAGAAATACTCAGCCAGATAAAAATTCCTTACATTTTTATAGATTCCCCGCTGCCAAAAGCAAATCCGGTTATTACAATCGCGCAGAATCCGTACAGAGGCGGACAATGCGCAGGGCACATAATGAAGCTCCTAAAGGGAAGCGGAAAATTTTCTGTGCTCCGGTTTTACAAGGATTCATACAACCTTTTGGAACGTCTAAGAGGATTCACGGATTATTTTAAGCACGACACAAACTGCCAAGTCATAGAAACAATATGTCCAAACGGCACAAATCAAGCAATTTTCAACTTTCTTGACAACCTGTTCAAATCAGAGCCTAAAATAAACGGAATATTCGCAACCCACACTGAAGGCTTTATAATCGGACAGTACCTTAGCTACACGAACAGAAAAAGCAAAGTCGCCCTTATAAGCTATGATATGCAGGAACAGAATAGAAACGGCCTTATGACTGGAAACATAGACTGCGTGATTTCCCAGCGTCCAGAATACCAAGGCTACACAAGCGTGAACGAAATTTTCAAGAGCAAAGTCCTTCTTCAAGAAATTCCGCAGAGAATTTTTGTTCCTATCGATGTGATTTTCAAGGAAAATGCCGGCGAATACAATCCCATAAAATCATAAAAAAAAGCTATACACCGTGCAGACAATACACGGCATATAGCTAAAAGGCATTTTTACATTAAGACGAATCAGCCTACAGTTACAGAAACTTTAACCTGCTTTGCGCCGTTGTCGGCAACAACTGTAGTTCCGTTTGCTTTTCCGCCAGAAACAACTTCAACTTTTACATCTCCGTCGTTCTTGTTGTTCTTTACACTGATTATGTATTCAACTCCGCGGAATTTGCGTGTCATTTCAGCTGTCTTTACGTGCTCTGGAAGACGAGGTTCAACAACAAGACCTTCATAGCTTGGGCGAAGACCGCAAAGATACTGGCTCAAAGCAACAAAGTTCCAAGCGGCAGTTCCTGTAAGCCAAGAGTTCTTTGCCTCTCCCTCGCGGCGGGCTTCTTTTCCTGCAACCATCTGGCTGTAAACATAAGGCTCTGTGCGGTGGATGTCTGAAATTTCTTCAACGTAAGCCGGAGCAATTTTCTTGTAATGCTCGAACGCATCCTGAGGGCGACCGTTTACAACTTCGCCGATAATTACCCACGGATTGTTATGGCAGAAAATTCCTCCGTTTTCTTTGTATCCAGGCGGATAAGAAGAAACCTCGCCAAGTTCAATGTGGTAATCCTGATATGCAGGCCAGCAGATTACGATTCCGTACTTTGAATCAAGATATTTCTTTACGCTGTCAAGAGATTTTTCTGGATAGCCTTTGTCTTTTCCGACTTTTGCCATTGTTCCGAATCCCTGCGACTCAATAAAGATTTTTCCGTCTTTGCATTCGTGCGAGCCAATCTTGTTTCCAGCATCATCGTAGGCGCGGACATACCATTCTCCGTCCCAGCCAGCTGTGCAGATTGCCTCTTCCATTTTCTTAGCAGCTTCTTCTGCAAACTTAGCTTCCGCTTCATCTCCCTGAAGACGGCACATCGCGGCATAGTCAGGAGTTACATATACAAACATTTCCGCAATCATTACGGATTCAGCGTTCTTACCTTCTTTGTTTGTGCAAGTCTGGAAAGAATCATTCGGATTCATGCTGAAGCAGTTCAAGTTCAAGCAGTCGTTCCAGTCAGCGCGTCCGATAAGCGGAAGTCCGTGCGGTCCCATGTGAGTTGTGATGTAGCGGTAAGAGCGTTTGAGATGCTCATACATTGTGGCTTTGTTTGTTTCGCTATTGTCAAACGGAACCATTTCATTAAGGAAGTCCTTGTCGCCAGTTTCACAAATATAGCGTCCAACGCCAAGCACAAGCCAAAGCGGATCGTCATTAAAGTTAGAGCCAATGTCCGCATTTCCGCGTTTTGTAAGAGGCTGGAACTGATGGTAAGCTGAACCGTCCTCAAACTGAGTTGCGGCAACATCAAAAAGACGCTCACGGATTCTTGAGTTAGGAAGCTGATGAGCCGCGCCGAGCATATCCTGAGAAGTATCACGGAAGCCCATTCCGCGTCCAATTCCGCTTTCAAAGTAAGAGGCTGAACGCGCAAAATTGTATGTGACGACGCACTGGTACTGATTCCACAAAGCCATGCGGTCAAGTTTTTCGTCTCCAGTTTTGAGAGTAAAGTGAGACAGAATTTCGTTCCAGAATTCCTTGAGAATATTGAATTCCTTTTCTACTTTTTCTTTTGTGCTGAACCTTTCCTGAATTGCATAAGCTTTTTCTTTGTTGATAATTCCGCTTGCTGTATTTGTGCGGAGAAGCTCGCCTTTTGTCTGAGTTGTCCACTTTTTGTCCTGGTCATTTTCAACATATCCAAGAACAAAAACAAAAGTTTTTTCTTCGCCGGCTTTGAGCTCAACATTCAGGCGGTGAGAAGCAATCGGGCTCCATCCGTCAGCAACAGAATTTCCGCTTTTTCCTTCAATTACAGTCTTTGGCTTAGAAAGAGGATTGTAAAGCCCAAGCCAAGTCTCGCGGTCTGTGTCAAATCCGTCAACAGGAGCATTTACAGAATAGAATGTAAAATGGTTGCGGCGCTCGCGGTATTCAGTCTTGTGATAAATTACGCTGCCTTCAATTTCAACTTCGCCGGTAGAAAAGTTTCTCTGGAAGTTCTGGCAGTCGTCAGAAGCGTTGTAAAGACACCACTCAATAAAAGAAACAAGCGAAAGTTTTTTTTCAGACTTTCCTTCGTTTTTGAGTGTAACCATTTCAACTTCGCAGTTAACGCCATTAGGAACCATGCAAAGAACCTGGGCGGAAACATCATTTTTCTTAGAAGTGAATTTTGTATATCCAAATCCGTGGCGGCACTCGTAGCTGTCAAGAGGAGTCTGAGTTGGCTGCCAGGCAGGATTCCAAACTGTATCTCCATCCTTGATATAGAAATAGCGTCCGTTAGAGTCAAGCGGAATGTCATTGTAGCGGTAACGGGTCAAGCGGCGCAAACGGGCGTCTGTATAAAAGGCATAACCACCTGCTGTATTGGAAATAAGAGAGAAAAACTTCTCGTTTCCAAGGTAGTTAATCCAAGGGTAAGGTGTCTGTGGAGTTTCAATGACGTATTCCCTGTTTACATCATCATAATGTCCAAATTTCATAACATTTCCTTCTATTAGTTAATCTAAAACTTCTGCCTTCCAAACTGGATGCAAAAATTTCAGCAAATTCTATCATGCCATATATCAAAAGTCAAAGGGATTTTTTTTCAATATTATTGTTTTTTTCAGCGCAGTTGAATATAATTATAATATATGAAGAAGAAGTTTTTATTTGTATTTTTACTGGCCGCGCTTATTCCTGCCGCCATGTACGCAAAAGACGATGTTGACTACGAGCTGCTTGCAAAACAGGGAACAGAAGCAGAAATCCGACAAGCATTTAAAGAAAACCGAAACCTTTCTACACAGGTATTCGGAAACAACAGAGAAACATTTCTTATGCTTGCCCTTAAAAACGACAGAGACATCGGCATCATAAACCTTTGCCTCGAAAAAGAGTCGAACCCAAGCGCAAAGACAAAAGAAGGAAAAACTCCGCTGATGTACGCGGCTCAGTATTCCTCAGACCAAAATGTAATTGACCTTGTTTCAAAGTATGGAATTGTTTTAAAGCGCAGCCGGGATGCAAGAGTTCTGCAGAAAGACAAAAGCGGAATGGACTCTTTCGCCTACGCAAGAATGAATCCTGAATACAGCGTTTACCAGAAGCTCACGGAATACACAGAAGACCCGGAAGGACTTTATGTTCCAGAGCCGCCCGCACAGGAAACAGCCGCCGAGCCAGCTCCAGAAGATGCGCAAAATTCAGAGCAGACAGCACAGGCAGTTTCAGCTGATTCAAATTCAAAAGAAGAAAACGCTTCAAACACAGAAAATGCAAAGCAGGCTGAAATTCAGCAGTATGCAAGCGCATTTCTTTTAGACTACGCAGAAAATGAAGACAAGCCTGCAGAACAGCCGCCTACAAATAAAACCGAATACATAGAAAACCCGAACGCGGCAGACAAAAACGGCGTTACACTTCTTATGAGAGCAGCAAAAGCCGGAAACGACTGGGACGTAAATTTGCTTCTTAAAAACGGAGCGGACGTAAATCTTAGGGACAAAGACGGCTGGACAGCTCTTATGTATGCGGTAAGATACCAGAACAACTTGAACATTCTCAATATGCTTATCGAAAACGCCGCATATATCCGTGTAAGAAACAAATTCAATGCCACTCCGCTTTTGATGGCTGCGGACTATTCACAGAATCCTGAAATAATTTCAGTTCTCCTAAAAAACAGAAGCGTTTCCGAAGATGAAGTTTTCAGGGCATTTATTTTTGCAATAACAGGAAATTCAGCTTCCGACCACATACGCGAAGCAAAAATCAAGCTGTTCCTTGACATGGGAATTCCTTTGAACCGCTTGTGGAAAGGACAAACTCCGCTGATGTATGCGGCTCAATACGGAAAATCGACTTTGGTTTTAAAGCAGCTCATAGACGCGGGCGCAAATCCGGCATTTCAGGATGAAAACGGAAACACAGCCTTTGACTACGCAAAATCAAACAAAAACCTTGCCCACGACGACATTTACTGGTCTCTTAACGGAGCAAACTAAAAATGAGAATTACAGGCGGAAAGCTAAAAGGGCGTGTCACAGAAACTCCTTATGGAAAAATGGCGATCCGTCCTGCAATGGACAAAATGAGAGAGTCCGTTTTTAACATAATAGGATTCTCTCTTGAAGGAAAATCTTTTCTTGACTTGTTCAGCGGCTCTGGAACAATTGCGCTTGAAGCAGTTTCGCATGGAGCTTCCGAAGTAACGCTTTGCGAAATGGACAAGTCAAAGGCAAAAACAATTCTCAAAAATGTAAAAATGGCAGAAGAAGTCGGAGTCCGCATAAACTGCCGCTTTATGGCTGTCGAGCTTTTTTTGAAACGCTGCAAAGAAAAATTTGACTACATATTCTTGGATCCGCCTTTTCCTTATAAATTCAGAAAAGAGCTTGTGGAAACTGCTGGAGCAAGAGAACTTCTTACAAAAAACGGACAGCTTTTAATCCACTACCCTGCCGAAGATCCGCTTCCAGACAAAATAGGCAACCTTGTGCTTTCAGATAAAAGAACCTACGGACGCTCAATCGTAAACTTCTATAAATATGAAGAAAACGGCATGCAAACAAACTGAAAGTCTTTAAAACCATTGCTTGACAAATCGAAATAACAAGTTACAATTAAAACTGTATTCTATAAGGTTAAAAGTAATGACAAGTAATTTAAAAAATCAAATCGACTCAAAGCCAGAAGAACTGAAATTTATAAAAACTTCCGACTTGCCGTTGGACGGACTTTCTGACCAGCAAAAAGTTGCGCTTAACAGAAAAGCAAACGCGCTGTTCAACGAAGGCAAAGTTGAAATGGCAAAAAGAATTTTCATTACTACAGGATATTCAGACGGTCTTACAAGAATAGGAGACAATTACAACAAAGAAAACAAATATTTAGATGCGCTGAAAATGTATCTTCTTGCCCACAACAAAAGAAAAAGCGAACCAATTATAGAAAAAATATCGCAGACTGTGTCTGTTATGCTAAAAAGTTAAGAGAGGTAAAAAAATGGCTGATGAATTGAAACCGGAAGAATTCTGTTTTTCACAGACACAGGAATTCAACAAAACAGACGGCGCAAACACAGCAATAAGCGAGCTTTCGAAAAAAGGTTATCAGTATTTAAAAGAAAACAGCACAAAAGAAGCAATTGAAGCATTCAGCCAGATTCTTAATATAGAAGAAAACAACAACTATGCGCTTGTGGGACTTGGCGACAGCGAGCGGAAGCAATGCCGTTTTAAGGAAGCGATAGAATATTATTCAAAATGCCTTTCCTGCCATCCTGGAAACAACTACGCTCTTTTTGGGCTTGCAGACTGCTACAAGGCGATAAATCAATACAAAAAGGCCATAGAAATCTGGGAGCAATATCTTGTCCATGACGACAGAAACATAACAGTTCTAACCAGAGTTGCCGATGCCTACAGGAAAATCAGAGACTTTAAGAAATCAAAGAATCTTTACTTAAAAGTCCTTGATATGGAAGAAAACAATGCCTACGCTCTGATTGGCTTGGGTCATCTTCACTATGATTTTAAGGAATATAAGGATGCGCTTTTTTACTGGACACGAATGCTGGAAATGAATCCTTCGCACGTGGACATAAGAGTTCTAACTTCAATAGGAAACTGCCACAGAAAAATCAAGACATTCGAAAAAGGCCTTCCCTACTTTGAAAAAGCGCTTGAGCTTGATCCGAACAATTTCTATGCATTATTCGGAATCGCAGACTGCTACCGGGGAATGAACCAGCAGTTCCGCTCAATTGGCTACTGGAATAAAATTCTTGAAATCGCCCCGAAAAACAAAGTCATTTTGACACGCACTGGAGACGCATATAGAAATACAGGCGACTATGCAACAGCCGCGGAATATTACAACCGGGCAATGGACATAGATTTTGATATTTATGCCGCCTTGGGACTTGCCTTAATTTGCAAAGGAGAAGGAAAATTTGAAGAAGCAGCCGACAGGCTTACTCAGCTTGTAAACGGAGATCCCAAAAACTACCGTCTTTACATAGATCTTGCAGACTGCTATCTAAAAATGAACAATAAAAAAGAAGCCCTTGAAACACTTCATTCTTTTCAAAAGCTTGGAATAAAAAACCAGGCAGTAAACGACTTCGCAGAACAAATTCAAGAAAGCTGATTATATTTTATGGAAAAAAAAGTTTCAATTTCGGGGCTTTTCCCTGAAGAAATAGCAAACGCAATACAACTGTCGCCGTCTTTCCGTGCAAAGCAGATTTATGAATGGATTTCAAAAGGCGCAGAATCTTTTGAGCAGATGACAAATATAGACAAAGCCACAAGAAAATTTCTTGAAGAAAATGTTCTTGTGCGTTCTTCAAAAGTAACAAAAGTTTTAAAAGACCCGGACGGAACAATAAAGCTTCAAATCACCCTTTCAGACGGACTTGCAATAGAAACCGTTCTTTTAACAGATAAAGAAGGGAGAAAAACAGCCTGTGTAAGCTGCCAGGCAGGATGCGCAATGGGCTGTGCGTTTTGCCAGACAGGGCGTCTTGGTCTTGGCAGAAATCTTACCGCCGGAGAAATTGTTGAAGAATTCTTCTTTATGGAAAAAGAAGCTGGAACTTTGGACAACATTGTTTTTATGGGAATGGGAGAACCTCTTCAAAACCTAGATGCAATAAGAAAAGCCGTGGAAATTTTAACAGATAAAAAAGGAAGATGTTTAAGCCCCAGAAGAATCACATTAAGCACCTGCGGAATTATAAGCGGAATTTATGAGCTTGCAGAAAAAGGACCGTTTGTGCGTCTTGCAGTTTCATTGACAACAGCCGATCCTGCTCTTCGGGAACAGCTTATGCCAGTTTCAAAAGGAAATCCGTTGCCAGAATTAAAAAAAGCGATAAAATTTTATTCAGAAAAAACTGGAAAAAGAATAACATTGGAAGCAGCCCTTCTTTCAGGACAGAACACAGGGGTAGAAAGCGCAAAGCGAATGATTGACTTTGCCTCTGGGCTTGACGCATATATAAATCTCATTCCATGGAATCCAGTTGAAGGTTTACAATTTAAGACTCCTTCAAGAAAAGAGTGCGAGGAATTCGTGAAAATCCTTGAAAAAGCAAATCTTAAAGTAAACTTAAGAATTCGCCGAGGAGCAAAAATTGGCGGCGCTTGCGGACAATTAGGCCGTTCCTCAGCCACAAGCATTTAAATTTGCTTGAAAAAAAATATAATCCCTATTATAATAATTTTGTATTTAAAATTTTGCTAGGAGACAAGAATGCAGAAAAAGATTTATGTTACAGGAATGGATGATGATGCGGCGGCAGCAAAAGTTGATGCAGCAGTAAAAGCAGTCGCAGGTGTTACAAATGTAGTCTCTTCAGCAGCAAAATGCCAAGTTTGCGTTGACTTTGACGACGGAACAGCAGGAATTGAAGATGCCATAAATACAGCAATAAATTCCACCGGCGTTATAGCTCTCGGCTAATTTTATATGAAAATAACAGTTCTTGACGGCAATGCCTTAAATCCAGGCGATCTTTCATGGTCGCCGCTAGAACAGTTCGGGCAAGTCGCAGTTTTTCCAAGGACAGAGGCTTCTCTAGTTGCAGAAAGAATTGGCGACAGCGATGCGATTCTCTTAAATAAAATAAATATAACAGAAGAAATCCTTAATAAATGCCCGAATTTAAAATATATTGGAGTTCAGGCAACGGGCTACAATGTAATTGACTTGGAAGCCTGCAAAAAACACAATATCACAGTAACAAATGTGCCTTCCTACAGCACAGCAGGTGTTGCGCAACTTGTTTTCGCTTTTATAAGTGAATTTGCCTGCCACACACAGCTTCATTCTGACAGCGTAATGTCCGGCGAATGGACAAAATGCCCGGATTTCTGCTACTGGAAAGTTCCGCTGATTGAACTTGAAGGAAAAACTCTCGGAATTTTTGGCTACGGAAGCATAGGTTCAAGAGTTGCAAGAATCGCGGAAGCCTATGGAATGAAAGTAATTGTCTGCACAAGAAATCCAAAGCCTGAAATAAAAAATCCAGTTGACATTTCAACTTTGTTCAATGAATCCGATTTTATATCCCTTCACGCGCCTTTGACAGAAAAAACTAAGAATGTCGTAAACAAAACAACACTTTCTTTAATGAAGAAAACCGCATTTTTAATAAACACAGCCAGAGGTCCGCTTGTAAATGAAAAAGATCTAAGGGAATTCCTTGACAACGGAAAAATTGCGGGCTATGCGGCGGATGTTGTAAGCGAAGAGCCTATGAAAAAATACAATCCTTTGCTTGGCGCAAAAAACTGCATTATAACCCCGCACATCGCTTGGGCAGCAACCGAAACAAGGCAGAGGCTTTTAAATATCGTAATAGAAAACCTAAAATGCTTTGTCAACGGAAATCCGCAGAATGTTGTTTCGTAAAAGCATATTGACAATTTTATTTTTACTTAATAAACTTTAATTATACTAAAGCCTATTAATACAGAGGAATTTCTATGGGAAAAAGTATAGCACAGAAAATTTTTTCATCACATTTGGTTGAATCCCCTTTTGAAGGAACAAACATTCTTAAGCTTGACAGAGTTTTCTGCCATGAAATCACAACGCCAATCGCAATCAACGACTTGGTTGAACGGAATAAAGACAGAGTTTTTGACAGCACAAAAATCAAGGCAGTCATAGACCACGTAACACCAGCAAAAGACAGCAAATGTGCAATGCAGGAAAAAATTCTCCGCGACTGGGCAAAACGCAATAATATAAAAGACTTCTTTGACATCGGAGCAAACGGTGTCTGCCATGCAATTTTCCCAGAAAAAGGATTTGTGCGCCCTGGATTTACAGTAATCATGGGAGACAGCCACACCTGCACACATGGAGCTTTCGGAGCATTTGCTGCTGGAGTCGGCACAACAGACTTGGAAGTGGGAATATTAAAGGGAGTATGTTCTTTCCGCGAGCCAAAAGCTATAAAATTTGTTTTAAATGGCAAACTCAAAGACGGAGTTTATGCAAAAGACGTAATTCTTTTCCTTATCGGTCAGATTGGAGTAAACGGAGCTACAAACTGCGTTGCGGAATTTACAGGTCCGATTGTTGACAATATGTCAATGGAAGAAAGAATGACAATCTGCAACATGGCAGTTGAAGCCGGCGCAACAAGCGGAATCTGCTTTCCTGACATGACAACAGTAGAATATCTTTGGCCTTTTATCAAAGATGAATTCGAGTCAAAAGAAGCCGCCCTTAAAGAATACAGCAAATGGATTGACGATGAAGATGCGGAATATGAAAAAGTTTACACATTCGACTTGTCAAATCTTGAGCCTGTATGTACAATCGAATATAAGCCAGATCAGATAAAAAAAGTTTCAGAAATGAAAGGAACAAAAGTTGATCAGGTTTATATCGGCTCATGCACAAACGGAAGAATCAGCGATCTCCGTGTGGCCGCTGAAATTTTAAAGGGACACAAAATCGCAGAAGGTGTGCGTGGAATCGTAAGCCCTGCTACCCCGCTCGTTTATAAAATGGCGCTTGAGGAAGGAATCATAAAAATTTTTATGGATGCCGGATTCTGTGTTACAAACCCGACTTGCGGAGCCTGCCTTGGAATGAGCAATGGAGTTCTTGCAGAGGGAGAAGTCTGCGCTTCTACAACAAACAGAAACTTCAACGGACGCATGGGAAAAGGCGGAATGGTTCATCTTATGAGCCCAGCCACAGCCGCTGCAACAGCTATTGCTGGAACAATCACTAATTCATGCTTTTTTAAAGGCTGAAAAATAAATAAAGAAGAGGAACAAAATGAAACAGTTTGGTGGACAAGTTTTATTCTTGGATCGCTCAGATATTAATACTGACGAAATAATTCCTGCAAAGTATCTTACAGAAAATACAAAGCAGGCGCTCCAGCCATATCTTCTTGAGGATTTAAAGCTTGAAGGTTTCAATCCAAAGACAGACGTCCTGGGCAAAAAAGTCATCATTACACGTGAAAACTTTGGATGCGGCTCTAGCCGCGAGCATGCTCCCTGGGCTTTGGAAGTAAACGGAATTTATTGTGTAATCGCAGTAAATTTTGCCCGCATTTTCCGCCAGAATATGTACAACTGCGGTCTTCTTGCATTGGACATGAGCAAAAAAGACATCGACGATATGTTCAGAACATTTGCAGACAAAGACACAGAATGCAAAATTGAACAGAAAGAAGACGGCACTTGGAAAGTAAAACTAATTGCCGGCTCACTTTCAAAAAGCTATCCTTTTAAACTTGAAGGATTTGAAAAAGCCCTTGTAGAAAACGAAGGCTGGATTGGATACGCCGACAAAAAATATTAATACCTTACTGTCATTATTTGGCTTGGCCAGATAATCTTTAAACTGCCTTGGCAATGCGTCAGGGCAGTTTTTTTTATCTGAATTTTATGTTTGTAAATTCAAATTATATAACATGAA
This sequence comes from Spirochaetales bacterium, assembly GCA_030540405.1. Lineage (GTDB taxonomy): Bacteria > Spirochaetota > Spirochaetia > Treponematales > Treponemataceae > Treponema_D. Next base: position 8,985 of record JAUNWH010000001.1, on the reverse strand, counting down.
TGTTGAATTTTAAAAAGAATAGTCATTTATGTGTCATTCTCGTGCTGAGACACTGCAATGTTTACGAAGTAAACAGTATATAGCTTAAATGTCGAGTTTTATAGTTTAACGTCATTATCGGGCTTGACCCGATAATCTATTGTAATTTTACAACATATTCCTGATACTTTAGAAGTCTATTTTTGAAACAATATTAATATAACAAAAGTATTATTTTCTATATTAAAAACCTTAAAATTTCACAGTTTTTATAATAAATAAAATATTTGTTGACACACGAAAAAAGAAGCGATATATTCACTAGTAGTAAAATAATTACTACTAAAAACACTTTTAAGGAAAAACATGACAGACAAAATCATAGACATACTGGGCAGCCTTGGTTTTTCAAAAATGGAATCTCTTGTTTACTGCGCGCTCGTTCCAGAAGAAAAAATGGGCGGCTACCAGATTGCAAAAAAACTGAATGCGCCCCGCCCTTCTGTTTATTCCGCGTTGGAAAACCTTTTAAAGAAAGAATGCATAACAAGCATTCCCGGCTCAACGGCAGAATATCAGGCAGTTCCGCCGGATGTTTTAATTGACGAGATTTCACAAAAGTATTCAAGCAACGCCGCAAAAGCAAAAGAAATGCTAAAGGAATTAAATTCGCCGATTTCAACGCAGGAACGTTTTGTAAACATCGAAGGAAAAACAAAACTCATTTCTGTTGTAAACAAACTTATTGCAGCGGCAAAAAAAGAAATCGTGTTCAACTGCTCAATGCCGCTTGAATATTTTAAGGAAGCTCTTCTTTTAGCGGCAAAAAGAAAAGTAAGAATTGTTTTGTTCAGCTGGAAAAATTTGGATACTCTTGAAATTCCTCTGGAATTTTTCTGCGGATTTGACGGAACAGACTGCTGCCCGGAGCAAAGAATTCTTTTGGTTTCAGACATGGCGCACTGCATCGTAGGAAGCAACGACCGTGCAATTTTCTTTCCACACAGACCGCATCACAAAATTCAAAAGCTGCCAGACGGAGAAAATGATTTTCTTGGAATGACAAGCGACAACAGGCTGATTGTGAATCTTGTTTCAGAGCATATTCACTTTGATATTTACTTGCAAAAGCTAAGGAAAAAATTCAACCGCGATATTATTTCCAAAGACATTTGCATTGGAACTTTAATGGAGAAAGGAGTCTAAAATGAAGGCTGAAAACAAAACATTTTTAAACAATTTAATTTCAATTGCCGTTCCTATTTCGTTGCAGAATTTAATTCAGTCGTGCTTAGGAATGATTGACCAAATTATGATTGGACAGTTAGGTTCAAAAACAGTCGCAGCAGTAAGCCTTGCCGGAAGACCGTGCTTTGTAATGCTTTTTGCGCTAGGAGGAATTGCAGCCGCAAGCTCAATATTCGCCTCTCAATATGAGGGAGCAAAAGATTCAAGCAAGCACGCAAATGTAATGAGGGCATCGGTTTTCGCAGCATTGGCAGTCGCTCTTGTGTTTTTTATTTTTTCATTATTTACGCCGGAATTAGTTCTTTCATTTTTTACAAAAGACACAGAAGTTATTTCAATAGGCAAAAATTATTTAAGAATAAACTCATTAAGCTATTTTGCGCTTGCAATCATCAGCTGCTGTTCGGCAATGCTAAGAAGCACAGGATTTGCAAAGACTCCGCTAGTAACGGGATTTATTTCTGTCGCAACAAACACGGCTCTCAATGCAATCATGATTTTCGGACTTTTAGGATTTCCGGCTCTTGGCTCAGACGGAGCAGCAATTGCAACGGTAATTTCGATATTCATTCAATGCGCAATCCTCATTATTTTTATGATAAAGAAAAACCATCCTGCGAACATGAAAGCAGTTCTTTTGTGCAAGAATGACTTTTCATTTCTAAAGATATTTTTTATAACTGCGCTTCCAGCAATAGGAAACGAGCTTTTATGGGCATTGGGAGATGCAGGCTACAGCGCGATATACGGACACATGGGAACAGCAGAGCTTGCGGCAATTACGTTAACCTTCCCTGTGCAAGGGTTAACAATAGGATTCTTCAGCGGACTTTCAGCAGCCACAGGAATTCTAATAGGAAATGAGCTTGGCTCAAACGACTTTGACAAAGGCTACGCTCTCGCCTGGAAGTTTATAAAAATCTGCGTTGTAGGCTGCGCAGCGATTGGAATTTTAATTTTTGCATTCGCTCCAATCTATATAAGATTTTACAATGTAGAAGATCAAGTTCAAGAATATGCAAAACATCTTTTATGGGTATTCGCATTCTATTTATGGATAAAAGTTTGCAACATGATAATAGGTAGCGGAATTCTTAGAAGCGGCGGAAAAACAAAATTCACTTTGTTCCTAGATGTCTTGGGGACTTACGGAATAGGACTTCCGCTTGGACTTTTGGGCGCGCTGGTCTTTAAGCTTGAAATCACGAAAGTTTACGCGCTTCTTTCTGTTGAAGAAATTGTAAGACTTATAATTGGCACTGCAAGAGTAAAAAGCAAAAAATGGATAGACAATATCACACAAAAAAATAATTAGGCAATCAAAATGGAGGAAAAAAAATGATTAGAAAAATTTTCACATTTGCAATTATTTTTATCTTAGGAGTTTCTGCTATGTCCGCGGAAAATAAAATGCAAACAAAACAAGGAACTATACTTCACTGCTGGTGCTGGTCGTTCAAGACGATTGAAGAGAACATTGAAAAAATTGCAGAAGCGGGATTCACTGCAATACAGACTTCCCCTGCAAATGAATGCTTTGAAGGGGATAACGGTGGACTTGAAATTATGAGTACAAAAAATGGAAAGTGGTATTATCACTATCAGCCTACAGATTGGAAAATCGGAAACTATCAGCTTGGAACAAGAGACGACTTTATACGAATGTGCACAAAGGCAAAAAAACACGGAATCGCAGTAATTGTTGACGTTGTTCCAAACCACACAACAACGCACAAAGATGAAATTTCCTTGGACTTTATAGAAGCTGTAGGCGGAATGGAAAAAATGTACCACAAAAATTCCGACCACACAATAAGAAGCATGGCAAACCGCAGAGAAGTTACAAGCGCAATGCTCGGAGGACTTCCAGATGTGAACACAGAAAATCCTCTTTTCCAGGAATACTTTATGAACTACATAAACGACCTCATTGACTGCGGAGCTGATGGATTCAGATTTGACACAGCAAAACACATTGCACTTCCCGATGACCCTGTAGATCCTGCTGCAAAAGAAAATGACTTCTGGCCAGTCTTTACAGGAAAAAAATCAGTGAACGGAAAATCTGTAAAAAACGCAGACGAGCTTTTTATTTATGGAGAAGTTCTTCAGGAAGGAGCATCAAGAGAAGATGCCTACGGAAAACTTTTTCCAGTAACAGCAAGCAATTACGGAAAGCTTTTAAGAAGCGCATTAAAAAATGAAAAATTAAACGCAAAAGGAATTGTAAACTTTCAAAATGCAGCTTCTCCAGAAGTTGTAACTTGGGTTGAAAGCCATGACACTTACGCAAACGAAGGCGAGTCAGCTTACCTCACAAACTTTATGATCCGCGCAGGCTGGGCAGTCATAGCTTCAAGAAAGGACGGAACACCATTATTCTTTAACCGCCCAAAAGGAAAAGAATCCACACAATTTCCAGGAGAATCCAAAATCGGCGAAACTGGAAACAATGAATATTTCAGCCCGGAAGTTTCCGCTGTAAACAAATTCAGAACTGCAATGCAAGGCGAAAATGAAAAATTCATCAACGGAGAAAACGCAAGGGTTCTAATTATAAAGCGCGGAGAAAAAGGCTGTGTAATCATCAACTTAAATTCCAAGCCGTCTGCTGTTCAAGTTGAAATAAAGCTTCCAAAAGGAACTTATATCGACAAGGCAAACAAAACAAAATTCGTCTGCAAGGATTCAGTTCTAAAAGGAAAAATAAAACCAAAATCAATTTGCGTAGTCTATTAAAAAAAGTCACGGAGATTTCCAGCAAGTTCTAAATGTCATTGCCGTGCTTGACACGACAATCTTGAAAAAATCACAATGGATTTTCGGGTCAACCCCAAAAATGAAATAATTAAAATACATAGGAGACGTAAAATGATAAAGAGATTTGTATTCGGAGAAGCGTTTGACACAGAAGCTGTAAAATCAAAGCCCGAAGCCTGTAAAGAAAAAATTCCATATTTTGAAAATGCAGAAGACTCTAGTTTTTCTCTTGAAATGGATTCTAGCGACATTGTCTATGGTCTTGGAGAAAATATGCGCGGAATAAACAAGCGCGGATTCATTTATGAAAGTTTCTGCACAGACCAGCCAGAGCACAATGAAAACAAAAGCTCGCTGTATGCCGCCCACAATTTTTTCATCGTATCAGGAAATGAAAAAAACTTCGGAGCATTCTTTGACACTCCGGGAAAAGTTACGTTTGACATTGGAGCTTCAAACTATTCAACTCTTAAAGTTACTGTAGAAAATCCAGGACATGAAGTCTACATAATCGAGAACCCAACGCTAGAATTAATCATAAAAGAATTCAGAACTTTGATTGGACAAAGCTATGTTCCTCCAAGATGGGCATTCGGAATAGGACAGTCCCGCTGGGGATACACCTGTGAAGAAGATGTAAGAAAAGTCGCCGAAAACTACAGAAAGAACAATATTCCGCTCGACATGGTTTATCTCGACATTGACTACATGGAAAAGTTCAAAGACTTTACAGTTAACAAAAAAGCATTTCCAGACTTTAAGAATTTTGTTTCCGACATGAAAAAGAGTTCCATTCGAATTGTTCCAATCATTGACGCCGGAATAAAAATGGAAGACGGATTTGAACTTTACGAAGAAGGAAAGGCAAACAATTATTTTTGCAAGGACAAAGACGGAAACGATTTTATAGTTGGTGTGTGGCCGGGAAAATGCTGTCTTCCAGATTTCTTAAATCCAGAAGCAAGAAACTGGTTTGGAATGAAATACAAATTTCTAACCGACCAAGGCATTGAAGGATTTTGGAACGACATGAACGAGCCTGCCCTCTTTTACTCTGAAAAAAATCTGGAAAAAGTTTTTGACCAGGTAAATGAAATGAAAAAGCTCAACATAGGATTAAAAGAAAACTTCACGTTAAAAGACACAGTCTTGAATCTTGCAAACAATATCGATGACTACAAGAGTTTTTACCATTGCAAGGACGGAAAGAAAATCCGGCACTATGACGTTCACAACATCTACGGCTACAACATGACAAGAGCCGCTTCCGAAGCATTTGAAAAAATTTCTCCCCAAAAAAGAATTCTCATGTTCTCAAGATCTTCGTGCATAGGCTCTCACAGATACGGCGGAATATGGATGGGTGACAATATGTCAAGATGGCAGCACATTCTACTGAACTTAAAAATGCTTCCGTCTCTTAATATGTGCGGATTCTTGTACACAGGAGCAGACTTGGGCGGATTCGGAGAAAACACAACAGAAGACCTTCTCTTGCGATGGTATGCTCTTGGAATTTTTATGCCGTTACTAAGAAATCACTCTGCATTCGGAACACGCGAGCAAGAGCCTTTTAGATTTAAAAACAGCATAGAAAAATTCAGAAACATCCTCAAGCTGCGCTACAGACTTCTTCCTTACATCTACAGCGAATTTATGAAAGCAGCCTTGCAAGGAACAATGTACGCAAGTCCGCTTGGATTCATCTGGCCAAAAGATGAGGATGCAAGAAGAACAGAAGACCAGCTTATGATTGGAGAAAGCATTATGATTGCTCCAGTCTATGAGCAGAACGCAACCGGGCGGCACGTTTATCTTCCTGAGGAAATGAAGCTTATAAAATTCAAGGACAGTGAAAGCTATGAGGAAAAAATAATTCCAGCTGGACACAACTTTATTCACGTTGCGCTAGACGAAGTTGCAATCTTTATCCGAAAGGGACACATTCTTCCTCTTGCAGACAATGCGGATTCAGTTGAAAAAATTGACTTTGAAAATCTAACAGCTATAAGCTTTGCAGAAAAAGGCGCAAGCTATGAACTCTACACCGATGACGGAGAATGCAGAAATCCTAGCCTAAGCGGAAACTTAAGAATCATAAGTGCATAATAATGACATGAGGATATCTAATAAGTTCTAAATGTCATTGCCGTGCTTGACACGGCAATCTTGAAAACTCACAATGAATTTTCAAGCCCGAAAATGACATAAAAGATACTTTTGAAATAGCCACATATATTGCCGCTTTCTTTTTCTTCCCGCTCAGTCAATTTTCGAAGTCAGCAGCAAAACTTGGCATTTAGGCTAATTAACCTTTCTACATGTCGGCGTAAGTCTGAACGGAATCTTCCAAGTGCTCAATTTTTATTCCAGCCTCGGCAAACATTTTCATTGAATCTTCTTCATCATGGTAGTGTTTTTCGCAGACAACTCTTTTTATTCCGCAGTTTATTATAAGCATGGCGCATGTTCTGCAAGGAGTCATTTTGCAGTAAACAGTCGCTCCGTCAATTGAAATTCCTCTTTTTGCAGCCTGGCAAATCGCATTCTGCTCGGCATGAACTGTCCTTACACAGTGCTGGGTAACAGAGCCGTCAGCATGAATCATTTTGCGCATAAGATGCCCGGCTTCATCACAGTGAGCAAGACCTGCAGGACTTCCAACGTAGCCTGTAACAAGAATCTGATTATTCTTTGCAATCACGCAGCCGCTTCTTCCGCGGTCGCAAGTCGCACGCTTTGCAATAGTCCGCGCAACTTCCATAAAGTATTCATCCCAAGTCGGGCGCACATATTTTTCTTTTTCTTCGCTCATGCAAAAAACTTACCATAAATTGCTGAAAAAAAAAAGTGCGCCTCAAAAATTGTTTCCAATCCTTGGGGCGCACTTGAGATTGCCGTATCGAGTACGGCAATGACAGTCATTTGTGTTGAAATACACAAAAATGGCAAGCACTTTTCTGTTATTCCCATGCAACGACATGGGAATCTTTTTATTATATAGCCTTTATTGCAAGCGCAAAGATGAATACAACAGCAAGAATCCAAGTAACAACAGGAATTTCTTTTGTTTTCTTTCCAGCAACTTTTGCAATTACGTATGCAATCATTCCGAATGCGATTCCCTTTGAAATTGAATATCCAAACGGCATTACCAAAATTGTAATGAAAGCCGGGATTCCGTCTGTAATATCAGCAAAGTTGATTTTAGAAACAGACTGCATCATGAGGAAGCCTACAAAAATCAAAGCAGGTGCTGTAGCGCAAGAAGGAACAAGAGCGAACAAAGGTGTAAAGAACAAAGCAAGAAGGAAGAAGAACGCAGTAACTACAGAAGCAAGACCTGTGCGTGCTCCGGCTGCAACTCCAGAAGAAGATTCAACAAAAGAAGTTACTGTTGAAGTTCCAAGACAAGCGCCTGCTACAGTTCCTACAGCGTCAGCAAGAAGAGCGCCTTTTACATTTGGAATGTTTCCTTTTTCGTCAATAAGATTTCCCTGCTCTGCAACACCCATCAAAGTTCCGATTGTATCAAAAATATCAGTGAACAAGAAAGTAAAGAAAACGCCGAAGAATTTAAGAGAAAGAACTCCAGCCCATTCAAACTTAAAGAGGAACGGAGAGCTAGGAACAGAAACCGGCTTAAAGTTTTCTGGAACAGATGTAACGCCAAAAGGAATTCCAATGACAGTTGTAGCGGCAATGCCAATGAGAATTGCGCCAGGAACTTTAAGAATGTAAAGAACAACTGTAATAACAAGACCGATAATCGCAACAAGAGCAGTAGCATGGTTCAAGTCAATTGAATTGAAGCCGATGATTGTTCCGTTCGCAGAAGTTACGATTCCAGCATTATTAAGTCCGATAAGAGCAATGAAAAGTCCGATTCCAACAGCAACAGCTTTTTTCATTGTTCCAGGAATTGAATTGATAATTGCCTCGCGTACTCCAAAGAATGAAAGCAAAATAAAAAGAACGCCTTCAAGCAAAACAGCAGTAAGAGCGAACCAAGGAGAACATCCCATCTGGCCGCAGACTGTGTAAGTAAAGAACGCGTTAAGTCCCATTCCAGAAGCAAGAGCAACCGGCATATTCGCAAGAAACGCCATAATGAGAGTTGCAATAGCAGCTGAAACAGCAGTCGCAGTAAATACGCCGCCGAAATTCATTCCAGCAATTGAACCAAGCATTCCCGGGTTAACGGCAAGAATGTAAGACATTGCAAGGAAAGTTGTAATACCGCCCACAACTTCACGGCTTACAGTAGACCCCTTCTCCTTGATTTTGAAAAATTTCTCCATAAGAAATTTCCTCCAAAAAATAGAATGCCAATATTATATCATGAAATAAAAAAAAATTATATAGCCCAAATGGCGAGTTTTGATAAGAACAGTGTCATTTATGTGTCATTCCCGTGCTACGACACGGGAATCTGTTAGAAAGTTTCAATAGATTATCAGCCGAGTTTCTTTCAGAAACATCGCAGAACAAGCACGGCAATGACAATGAATGAATTTCGAAGAAAACAGAAAAAACTCGGCGAGAATTTTTTAAAACACGCCGTACTTTTTAAATTTCACGCCGAGAATTCAAGGAAAACACGGCGTGTTTTTTTTGGACATTCTAAATGCATTATCCACACGAAATAATATCTTAGTTTGCACGAGGGAAGCCGCTGCGGGCAAGACGGAAGCCAATTTCGATATTAGATGTAGTATATTGCTCAGCACCATTTCTGCTACTACACTCATAAGTACTTTCACTATTTCCATTACCTACATAACCACAGCCACGTTTACAGCGGTAATAATTACTGCCTGTTGACGGACCTGTAGCAGGTGTATTGCCTGATATGCTATAATTGTACCAATCCCAGCACCATTCATATACATTGCCGCTCATATCATAAATCCCAAGTTTGTTAGTATTTTTTAATCCAACTTCACAGGGCAAACGCATGTAAAAATTTTTTGTTTTAAATCTCTAAACAGCTATTTA
>JAUNWH010000077.1 GCA_030540405.1 Spirochaetales bacterium | reverse complement strand
AGGAAGTATTACTTAGCCTCTTAGGAAGTATCTCTTTAGGTCTTAGAAAGTATTCCTTTGGCCTTAAGTTTATTGCAATAAACAAAAAAACGGCATGCCGTTTAGACATGCCGCAGAGACTGTTTTTAATAGTCTCTTTTAGCTTATTGTAATTTCTTTAATAAAGCTGCCGTTGTACAGGATTGTGTTTGGCTTTGCCCTTATGCTGACCTTGTATGAGCCGCTTTCAATGTCGGCTGGAAGCATTGCGTCAATCCGCTTGTTTTTGTTCCAGATGTAGTTTTCAAGCCTTATTGAAACATCTCCCTTTGTAAGGAAAATTCCCTGCTCGCTGTCATTTTCGTCAAGCTTAAGGTACTCGCCGATTATCCTGATTACGTTTCCTGGCTTTGCTTCTTTTAATGCGGCTCCGTTTACGTTCTGGATTTCTTCTATCGACGGAATCATTTTGTATCTTCCTGACACACGCTCTGTTTTTGTGTTTGCAAGCACTGTCTTTGCTACGGAGCTGTCCACAGTGAGCTTTAGGTTTAGATCGTGGTCATTGCCGGAAAGGTTCGGCTCAAAAGAAGCAAGCTTGTCATTTGCTGTTCCTTTTGCGCAGATATAAAACTGTCCAAACGGGCAGTATACTTTGTAGCCAAGCTGCACATAGCGAATAACAACTTCCTTGTACACATTCATTGCTCCTGCGATGTCGGCCTTTGTTATAGTCGTGTTGTTTTTTGCCATCTCATCGATAAGCTCGTCAAATGTGAGTACTCCGGAATTTTCTGAATAGAAATGGTAAGGGGACTTTGCATTGGCTGTCTTGTTCTCTCTTAATGAAATCTTTAACATAATTTTCTCCCGCCGGACTTGCAGGCGCCTTGCTTGCCCGGCATTTTGTTTTTTGAGGCAGAAGTCCGCAACGCGGAGGTTTTGTCTGCCGTTCGTTGTGTACAATATACAGCTTGGCAAAGTCCTTGAATTGATAACATTTACGCGCTGTTTTATGAGCGTAAAAGCTATCATTTTGGGCTCATGGTTTGCCTTTATCTTCTTGTAAAAGACTTTCGCATTAACTGCGCAAGCCAATATTTTTACAAGGAGGCGGCTATGGAAAATGAGTTGCTTACAAAGCTCTACGGAGAGTTCTGCTCTATGCGTGGAGAAATGTGCGAGTTCAAGAACAGAACTCTTGAGCGTCTGGAGGCTTTGGAAACAAGCCTTAAAAAATCTTCCGCAGAAAAGGCGGCTAGAATTTGCCAGATTGTATCTATTGGTACAGGAGCGGTTGCTCTTGCTTCTGCAGGATTCGCTATGTTAAAAGCATTCTTGGGAGGCGCGGCATGAGCATTCAGCAAATGTACTTTGAGGAACTAAGAAAGTTTGAGGGCGCGCCTTATGTGTGGGGCGGTTCTTCTCCAAGCGGAAGCGACTGTTCTGGCTCTGTATGCTCCGCTGTTAGCTGCTCTCTTGGAATAAGGCTTCGTGTTACAGCAGATGAATTATATAGAAGATTTTTTACAGAAAATGTAAAAAGCTTTTGCAGCTCAAATTTCCTGTATGCGGCGTTCTTTCTTGATGAGCGGGGCAGGGCGGTTCATGTGGCGGGCTGGTGCGGAGCTTGCTATGTAAATGTTTCGCGGCTTGAAAGCGGTGGGCGCGGCGCATTCCGCAGTGAAAGCGAAATGAAGCTGATGTATTCACATTTAAAGATGGTAAAAAGGGGGCTTGCTGTATGACAAAGATTGAGCGCGTTGATTTTTCTTATGCAGAGCTTTTTCAGAATGTATTAAAAAGGCTGCTTCTTTTGGCAGGAAAGCTTGCGGGCTACAAGGGCTTTGCGGTTTTAATTTCGACAGTGCTTCTTGGGCTTGGATATATCGGAGAAGCTGCCTGGGCTTCTGTTGTGATTTCCGCTCTTTGCGGGGCGGTTCTGCCAAAGGCTTTGGGCGGTTGTGCCGCTGTGGATTCATCTATGGATGTAGGAGGTAAAGAAAATGAGCCATTCGCATATAATGCAAAAAACAGCCGCCGTGGTTCTGGCGGTAAACGTGGTTTTTCCGGCGAGCGCAGAAAAATTATTTCTGATGGAAAAAGCAGAATCAGAAGAGCAATTAAAAACGCAGGACTTGCCCCTGGATCAGGCTCTGGGCTATGACGAGCTTGTAGCTGAGCTTGAAATAATTCTTGAAGAAACGGTTGATGAAGCCTTGCTTTTGCAGCAGGAGGGACTTAAGGCGCAGTTTGAAAAGGAAAACAGGCGCATTCTAAAAAGCCGCTCATTCTGGAGAAAAACAGCCATGTGCGAGCTTGCCGTTATTCTGGGAGCCGCATTTACAGGCGGCGTTATGTACAGACTTAGAAACTAGCAGAGAGGGGCTGTCCAAAAAGAAATGGGCAGCCCTAATTATTTCAAATTTACAAGAGAATTCAAATCTGCTAAAATTTAAATATGAGCAGAGGCGTAAGCGATAAAATCACATACAAACCATATAACCAGGGCGGGCAGTGGCTCCTGCCACCAAGTCTGGACGAACTGGAAATAATAAAAATAAAATTTGATTATATGTGTTTTCCCGTATGGATTTACAATGAAAATAACGAACTCAAAACAAATGATTTACCAGATTATTTGATTTCAAAATAAAAGAAAGTTATAATTATGATATCAATATATCGGTTAGC
>JAUNWH010000049.1 GCA_030540405.1 Spirochaetales bacterium | reverse complement strand
CCGTTGCACACCGAAAGAATTCCTTTTGATTCTACAAAATGCATGGCTAATTATAGCATATTAACATGACAGCGTCGTGTCAGGTTTTGGAAATAAATTCTGCACGGACAGTGATATTTTTGATATAATTTTATAAGAGGACTTTATGTGTGAAATCCGCGAACTTGACGATTCTTATTTTTCGCAAATTGAAACTATGTTCCGTGACGTTTTCAATTCACCGCCGTGGAATGACGGATGGAACGACCCGCTTCAGCTTCACGAATACATCTGCGACCTGACCCGGCGGAGAGGCTCGCTTGTCTTCGGATTTTTTATTGACGGAAAACTTTGCGGTGCCGCAATAGGCTGCATTCGGCACTGGTGGAGCGGAACCGAATACATTCTCGATGATTTTTTTATATGCAGGGAAGCTCAGGGCAAAGGAAACGGCGCTCTTTTTATGAAAGGAATTGAAGATTCGCTCAAAAAGAAAAATATAGGCGCAATTTACCTTCAGACGGAACACGGAATTCCGGCATACAGCTTCTACAGGAAAACCGGATTCACCGAACTTGAAAGCTGCGCCGTGTTTCTCAAAATTTTGGAGTAAAGGATTTGCCCGCTTTTGGCGCATAGATTATAAGGCGGAATTCTTTACAAATTTATCTCGTTCTGCCTGTTTTTAGTGATTTTTCACCCTATACAGTGTTAAATACAGTAAATTTACCACCTTATAAGGTGAATTATTCTTGATTTTTCCTTTCCGCCGACTGCGAGGTTGACTTTGTTCTGCCGGAAGAAAAAACCGCTATTCAGGTCTGCTACAGCCTTTCCGATGACGAGACAAGAAAACGCGAATTTTCCGCCCTGCATTCATTGGACAGACGCTACGAACTGAAAAACTGCCTTGTGATTTCAAAGGATGCGGAGGAAACTGCCGAATACAAAGGCACGCAAATTAAAATTCTTCCCGCCTGGAAATGGATTCTGGAAAAACATAATTGAACGGATTTACAGCGCCTCAAGCAGCGCGGCGATTTCTTTTTTGATTTCTGACTTTGACTTTATTTCTGACTCTGGGAAAAATTCACGCGGATTCGTCTCAAGGACCTCGGCGATTCTGATGATTGTCATGAGCGACGGCTGGTTTCTGCCTGACTCGACGTGCGTATAGAAGCTCTGCGAGAAATTTCCGCGCGTGCACACTTCCAGCTGCGAAAGCCCCTTTGAAATGCGCGCAAGCCTTATCTTCTCGATTACATATCTGTGAATTTCCTCATTTGTCATGCAAAAATGATATTATTCTTTAGAGCATGATACGATTCTCTATACAGAATAACAATTACTTGATAGAGTAATTAAATTACTTTATAGTAAACAAAAATAACTCTATAAGACAACAACCCATCATCAACTTATTCACAGGAGAAAATCATGAAACAGGCAACCAACAAAAAGAACACCGCAAAATTCACCGCCGCGCTCTTCGCGCTTATTCTGCTTTTTCCATGCTGCATGGACTCAAGTTCAGGCGGAAGTTCATCCGGCTACGACAGCGGAATCGACACAGGAAACAACGGCAGCTGGGAAAATCCCGACGACAGGAACGAGCCGGAAAATCCAGATGACGTTTACTCCGCGGACGTTGAAAGTCTGGTTGTCGTGAACCTTGACGGAACCTGCACGGTTTATGTGGAGAACGGGCTTGCCGGCGAAAATATTTCAACTTCGGAAATAAAGGAACTCATAAGAGAAAAAGCCGAGCTTTGCGTGGCTGACAAAATGAGCGGCTACGGATATGTAAGTCCGAACCTAGTCAACCTTACCGTAAAATACAGCGTAAAGGACGGCAGGGAAATTTCCAACACGGAATACAGGACTTACGTGCTTCCGCCTCTGAACGCCGTCATGACCATAAAAGACGGATTCATATACGGAGCGGGCGTTAATCTTGTGCAGAATCTGGACGCAGTCAGCCGCAGCGGTTATAGCGGCTCTGTGGAAGTTTTGATTTCTGACGACGGAAAAACAATTGTTGACGGAGTGGCATTGGAAGCGGCGGACGTTGATCCGGAAGCCGAATATACGCTGAAACCGGCCGGCTCAAAAGTGAACGTCATCGCATTCATCGCGGCAAAGAAAAAACTTACGGAAAAAGGCGTAAAGAACATAACCTGCGCCTACAACTCCTCCACCGCAGATTTCTTCCTCGACTTTTCAGAAAGCGGATTTGGCGAGACAATATACCAGAAACTTGGAATTCCTTACGGTACTGCCACTTCTGCAAGCAACGCCTATTTTGAATGGGACGACTACGGAAAGGCGTTCAACCTGCCTTCGGATTACGACGACTGCATAAAAACAGATGAGTACGACAGGAATATAGAAATTGACGGCGTGGATTTTCTTGAAAAGCCGGTTTATTACTACGTATGGCCGGAAAGCGTTGGATTGAAACCTGATTGCGTTATTCAAAACGCATTTGTTTTTGGAGAGGAAGTTTCAGAGGTGGACGTCTCTTTCGGCAAGGAGCACAATCTTATCGACGCATACAAAGGCGGAATCATCCTGAAAAATCCGGACGCAAAAATCACGAGCGGCAATATCGCAGAAACGAATCTGACCGGCATGTTATATACTCCGACAATTGACTATGACAAAAAATTCAGAAAATTCAACGAGAACACGCTGATTTCATATCTGTACAGAGAATCAAATCTGCCGAATTTGAGCTTCGATGTTAACTTTTTTAATATTCCACCAGAAGATAATTATTTTGATATAGGAATCGACAAGCTTTTTGAAAACTACTACAGCAAAAACAGTACTGACAAGCTGTTATTTTCAAAAAATGATACTGATATATTTGATGCCAAAGAATATCTAAATGGTGGTTATATGTATGATAAAAATGGTAATTATAATAATAATGCTTATGGTATTGACATCAATATAGCTCTTTTAATGGCTAAAAAATTAACAAGAGAATTTGAAAATGTTAATATTTCTGGAACAATTACATCTGATGAGGATACAACTTTGAATCCTTCAAATGTTCGTTTTGATGGAAATGTATCTGGTTTAAACTTTACTGCAACTGCTGGAGGCGGCCTCATAGATTTTGCCGGTGTTGGTCCAAAGAAAATTGCAGCTCCAAGTGCAAAAATTATCATAGGAGGTCTTGAAAATGCTAGTGAAACGTCTATTACTGGTAATGTTCTTGATTATTATAATGTTGATGAAAGTGTATTAAGTGATGTTGATGTTTATTCAACCTCAATTAAAACCGTTTATTCAAAGGGAACAAGGCCTAGTTTTAAAAATACATGGACCGGTACAACTTTTAAATCTGGTTCTTCCGCTTCTACTAACCAAGCTTGGGAAAAGAAGGGTAGGGGTGAAACAGTTTCTGACAGTGATCTTATTTCAAAATTGGATGTAAAGGTAAAGGCTAATAATCCACTTTTGCAAAAATTACTTGATGAAAATCGTCCCGTTTACGGTTAATATAGATTCTTCCGCAAGTCCGCCCCCCCCGGCGGATTTTTTTATGCCTCCGTGCGAATTCCTGTTGCCCGGCTTGGCTTTAATTGTCATTCTCTTGCTTGACAAGGGAATCTCCGCACTGCTTAAAAATCTGACGCAAAACCGGTAAAACTGTGATATATTTACAGGAGGAGGATTTCCATGCCTGTAATCTCAATGTTTTATGGAATTATAATCAGAATGCAAAGTGAGCACGGCGGTAAACATCATGTTCCGCATATTCACGTTATTTGCGGAGATGACGAATCCGTGTTCTCACTTGAAGGAGAACAACTCGAAGGCAAAATTCCGACTTCAAAGAAAAAACTTGT
Organism: Spirochaetales bacterium; assembly: GCA_030540405.1. Classification (GTDB taxonomy): domain Bacteria; phylum Spirochaetota; class Spirochaetia; order Treponematales; family Treponemataceae; genus Treponema_D. Next base: position 11,671 of record JAUNWH010000049.1, on the reverse strand, counting down.
TGAGGCATGGATTGAAATTCACAAAGAAGACTTGCAGGCAAACTGGCGGCTTCTTGATGAAGGCGAGCAGTTCTTCAAAATCGATCCTTTAAAATAGCGAGGCTGAATATGTTAAGACCGACTGTCGTAAACGTAATTCCTGAAAATGACTATAAGCTCAATTTAAAATTTGACAACGGCGAAACAAGGCTTTTCGATGTAAAACCGTACATCAAAGGCTCATGGTTTGGAGAACTGAAAAATCCTTCTTACTTCAAGACTGTACATCCAAACGGTTTTAATGTTGAATGGGCAAACGGACAGGACATCTGCCCCGACGACTTGTATTTTAATTCCGAATCCATGCGACAATAAAATGAAACTTGCGCAAAATCATTTTTACCGCCGTATTCTCCCCCCCCTTGCCAAAGTTCCGCCGGCTGTCTACAATAAATCAGCAGCATAAAAAACTAATCTGAAAACAGGAGGCCGGCTTTGTCGTATGATGTTTTGGAAAAAGAAATAAAAACTCTCCCGGAACAGTGTTATGCGGAACTGAGCGATTTTATCGTTTATCTGAAGCTGAAATCCAAATTTTCGGAATTTGAAAACAGAAACAGCTCCTACAATGACGCTGTGGAGAAGTGGCGCGCGGATTCTGCCGATTTGTTCAGCAATAAGGATGATGCGGAATTTATGGAGCACGCGTTTGATAAAACAGGAGAAGCCGCAGAATTTCACCCAAAGGAAATCTGGTGATGAAAAAATATCTTCTTGATTCAAACATTGTTTCAGAGCCGACCAAGCCCGTGCCGAACCAGTCAGTCCTTGAACAGCTTGACCATAGCAGACCCTTCTGCTCGATGTGCAGTGTCTCCTATTTTGAGATGCTCCATGGAGTTTTAAGGTTGCCGGACGGAAGAAGAAAGGAACGCCTTATGGCTTTTCTGAATGAGGTAGTGTTTCCGTTCTATGATTTTCTTCCTTACGATATGAAGGTTGCAAAAGTTCATGCTGAAATGCTTAGCAGACTGGAAAAATCAGGAAAGCCAGTTCCGTTTCAGGATTCTATAATTGCAGCTGTGGCAATCGCAAATGATTTGATTTTAGTAACCAGAAACACAAAGGACTTTCAGAATATAGCTGATGAATGTCCGCTAAAAATTGAAAACTGGTTCGTCTGACCTGTAAAATATTTTTCACTTGCAAAAGTTCCGCCGGCTGTTTACAATATCCGGCAAGTTTGCGTCGCAAATTTTATGACAAATTTCTGTCAGGAGGTAGACCGTGATTCTTTGTATTGCGATGTCTCCGTGCAAAGTCTTTTAGGGCAGTTTGTACGGAGTAGTTTCTGCTCTTGGGCTTTGCGTTTCATCAGAAAAATGAAATCAAATGGAGCAAAGTCTTATGAAAAATTTTATGAAAATCCTGCGGGAAATGAGGACGTTCCTGCTCTTGTGGATTACACAGTCCTTCTCTTCATTCGGAAGCGCGATGACTTCATACTCGCTTGTCATCTGGTCGTACACGCAGAAAGGTTCCGCGCTCATGACTGCCCTTCTGATGGTCTCAACCTACACGCCTTATGTGATTCTCAGCATTTTTGCCGGCGCGCTCAGCGACAGGTGGAACAAGAAAGCCACAATGCTCGTCTGCGATTCGGTGGCGGCGGTCTCAACGGTGGTGATGTTCGTCCTGCTCAAAAACGGGCTTCTTGAAATCTGGCATCTTTACCTGATAAACGCTGTCGGCGGCCTGATGAACACGGTCCAGTCGCCGGCTTCGGAGGTTGCTGTCTCGCGGATTCTGCCGAAGAAGCACTATCAGCGTGTGGGCGGCCTGCGCTACTTTTCCAACGCCCTAAATTCGATTTTCGTGCCGATTCTTGCGACTGCGGTTGTGGGGCTTTTCGGGATGACGGCAGTGGTCGCCTTTGACCTTGCGACTTTCTCTACGGCGTTCCTTGTCCTTGCGCTCGCCATAAAAATCCATGAGCCGGGCAGAAATTCGGAAAGCGGAAATGCGGAATCGTCTTCAGAAAATCAGGACAATCCGGCGGAAAAGCTGAAAGCAGATTCAGAAAATCAGGCTGAAAAAGCAAAGTTCATGGACTCGGTAAAAGGCGGAATCCTGTTCCTTAAAAACGAGCGCGGACTTCTTTGCATGATAATGTTCCTCTCGTCAATCAACCTGATTGCTTCGATTTACAGCGCGGCTCTTCCTGCGATGGTCCTTTCAAAGGGAATCGGCGGACAGAAGGCGCTGGGGCTTGTGAATTCGGTAATCGGAATTTCCATGCTGATCGGAAGCGTTCTTGCGTCGGCAGTTCCGGCTCCAAGGAATCGCGTGCGCACAATCTTTTTGTGCCTTTTCATTTCTATGGGAACGGAAAACCTGATGCTCGCTCTGGGGCGTTCGCCGCTTGTGTGGTGCGTCGGCGGATTTTTGGGCTACATCCTGATTCCGCTGATGAGCACGAACCTTGACGCAATCATGCGGCTGCGCGTTCCGGACGGGATTCAGGGGCGTGTCTATTCGGTGCGGAACACGTTCCAGTTCTTCACGATTCCGGCGGGATATTTCCTGGGCGGATTTCTTGTGGACAAAGTGTTCGAGCCGTTCATGGCAAGATTCGCGGCAGGCACATTCCTTGAGCGCGTCTTCGGAACAGGAAAAGGCTCCGGGGCGGCGCTGCTCTTCTTTGTGATTGCGTTCGCCGGAGTCGCCGTCTGCATAATCTTCAGAACAAGCCGCTCAATCCGCGCGCTGGAAAAGGAGGAGCTGGAAAGAAAGTAGAATTGTATTGGGATTCCCGCACTTGATGCTGGAATCTATGCCGGGCAATCTGTTGCAGGATTTCTTGTTCGCCGCCTGTCAGCAGATGACAAGCCTCCCTTTCGGGAGGCGATAGGCAGGCTTATTGACAGTCAATAGCTCTGCCTTTCGGCTGTCAGTAGGCAGCGGTTAAAAAAAACAGCAGAAAGGCCCTTGCATTCTATATGCTACATCTGGGCAGTATGCGTCCATTTTCTGCAAACCGCTAGATTCCCCATCACTTATATTTGCACGTCCTGAACTTTCCTTCAATCCAGAAAGTCGCTTCAATCGTGTGGAATTTTAGCAGGCGGAATTTCGGGTCGTCGATTCCCTTGCTGAAAAACCGCTTGTCCGAGTCGTTCCAAATGCTCTGCTGAACCGCCCGGTCTTCCACAAATTCCACGTTGCCGACCAAAGTCACGCTGTCCGCTCCCGAAAAATAACAGACGCTCGCCTTCGGATTGCTTTCAAAGTGCGTCGCCTTTCCGTTCAGCTTGGAGCGTTTCGATGTGACAAAATAAATGTCCGAAAATCCCTCGTTACTGTATTTTTTCATAATGCAGGTGCGCGGATAGCCCTTTTCGTTTACCGAAGTTAAAGTCGCCACGTTCACGCTGTCCAAAAGTTTTGCCGCCTTTTCCTCGATTTTCGCAATCCGTTCCTTTTGGATTTCGTTCGCTGTTTTTTCCATTCTGAAATTTACAAATCGGCACTTTTTGCCTGTTCCAGCACAAATTCCATCTGGATGTCGAACGGTTCTTCCATCGCCATTTTTTCGTTCACTTCCACAGCCGGAACGCAGCCCAAAGCCTTGTACGCCGCCTGACTTTCCTTTGATGAATGTGCGGAAATGTAGAGCTTTTGCGCGCCAAGATTTTTCGCTTCAGAACAGGCTAGGGCGAACAACTTGCGTCCGATTCCTTTTCCGCGGAAATCTTGTGAAACCTGAAACTGCTCAAGGTTCACGTACTTTGCCGACTTCCCGAAAATCTCGTGCTCGACCGTAACAAATCCCACGAGACGATTTCCGCAAAACGCCCCGAATGCCGACAAATCTTTTTCCAGCCTGCAATAAATTCCTTCGACAACCTCGCGGCATTTTTCAACCGGCCAGTCTTCCGTAAAATTGTTCGGAACAAGTTTCAGCTCGCCGTCAACGTTCCGCCAACATTCTGTGATTGTCTGATGTCGCCTGAATTCATCAAGCGAATGTCCACAAAAATTTTTGCAGTTAAGTTTTTCGTATCTGATTTCCATCTGAATTCTTGTAAAACTAAAAAGGTTAGTTAATATATATCTAACGTGATTAGTTTTGTCAAGAATTTTGGAATCAGAACCTCGTGCTTATCGTAAAATCTTCCAGCTGCCGTTTTTGTCCGCACCGAGCCGCTGAATGATTTTTTCCTGCTGAAGTTTTTTCATGTTCCGGTTCACGGTTTCGCGTGCGATGTTCAGTTTTGAAGCGATTTCATTTTGCGTTATACATGGGTTTTCTTTTATCAGGTTCAGGATTTTTTTCTGTGTTTGTGTGAGTTTTACAGTGATGTTTTGTGTGACATTCTTGTCATTTACAGTGATTTTTCCATGATTTACAGTGATGTTTTTATCTTTTTGAGTGATATTTTTATCACTTACAGTAACATTTCGTGTGATATCTCTGTTATTTACAGTAGCTTTTTTAGCGTTTCGAGTGACAGTTTCATCTTTTACAGTGATACTTTTGTTGTTTTCTGTGATATTTTGAGTGACGCTCTTATTGTTTGCTGTGACTTTTCTGTAGTTTACTGTGGCATTTTTTTCTTTGATTTCAAGGAAATCTTTTGCCCTGATGTGGAGGAATCTGTTTTTCAGTTCGTTGTGTTCTCCGAGCAGGAGATTCCGGAAGAATTTTTCAAGGAACTCTGGATTTTCATGGATTCCTTTTTGAAGGTTGTTGTAGTTTGCGCGGACAAGGGCGTTCCGGAAATACCAGGAATTTTCTGCAAAAAGTTCGTTGTCCGCATTGAATCCGAGCGAGCGAAGATATTTTATCGTGAAAACTGCGGTCGTTCTTGTGTTGCCTTCTCCGAAAGCGTGAATCTGCCAGAGCCGCGAGACAAAAAAAGTTATGTGCTTTACAATTTCTTCCAGAGTAAGATTTTTATAGCTGAAATGTCTTTCTTGTTCAAAATCGTAGTCAAGCGCGGCTTTAAGCTCAAACGCGGCTCCGTACATGACTGAATCGCCATCCAGTACCCATTCTTTTTTTGAGATGTCATAGTCACGAATTTTTCCTGCAAACTTGAAGATTCCGTCAAAAAGTCTGCCGTGAAGCGCAATCAAGTATGACGGAGAAAAATTGAACGATTTTTCGCTTAAAATCTGCGCGATTCTTGATGAAACTTTGTCGGCTTCTTCTGTCCGCCCGTCGTCATCGCTTGAACGGTGAACTTTCGACTCATAATAGCTGTCGATTATTGAGGTCGCCTCTGCAACCGAAATTTCGCCGTCGATATTCCGTTTCGCAGTCTCAAAAAGATATTTTGACGGTGTAAGTCCGTCCACCTGCTGCAGACCGATTGCTGTGGACCAGGCGTAAGTCTTTTCCTTTTTTGCAGGCTCTGAGTTGCGGATGTATTCTTCAAAATCAAGCTCGTAAGGTGATTTCTTTTTCGGCATAATCGGAAAGTCCTTATTTCAGTTTGCGGATTAGTAATGCTAATTATATTACACAACCCCTCATCTTTCCACCGTAAAGAACGTGTTCGCGTACAGCGTCATTTTTGGCATTGCGGTGTTCCAGAGTTTTTTGAATTCTTTTGTCGGAATTCTTCTATTATAATGCGGTTCGTTGCAGTTTGAAAGTTCGGCGAGCGATTCGGCGATGAAGATATTCTGCTCGTCGTAGCCGACAACAGGAACGTAATGAAGCCAGTTTTTGTCCGAGCGGATTTTTATCATCACGATTACCGGATTTCCGCCTGCGACCGCATTTTTGAGCGCGTTCAGATTTCCGCGGCAGTATTTTACCTTGAATCCGTTTTCACAAAGAAAGTTGAAAATCCCTTTCGGATAAACGTAGCCGTCTTTCATTTTGTTCGGCATTTTTTCGTAGACTGAATTTCCGTCCGCCTGAATATTCCAGTGCCGCATAACGAACGCGGAAGAAAATCCTGAGCATTTGAATCCGTCCTGAAAATCAATCCGGTTCGGCTTTGTGATAAGAAATTCTTTTGTCTTTGCTTTTGGGCTGAAACGAAAATCAAGCCGTCCCATCAGCACAACGTCAACAACCGTTGTGGTCAAAAAGTATGAGAATAGTGAAATTGTCGCGATAAGAATAGTTAGTTTCATGTCTTAAACGTAAGCGTACATTTTGATTGCCGCGAATTCCTCCTTGTGCTTGCTTTCCTCTTCCTCAAGGTCGTAGAGGTTCTGAAGGTTCAGCCAGAATTCCGCCGTCGTTCCAAAAAATTTTGAAAACCTGATTGCAGTGTCGGCTGTTATGGAACGCTTTCCGTGGATTATCTCGGAAATTCTTGTCTGCGGAATGTCGGTTTCCTTTGCGAGCCGGTACGCCGTGATATTCATCGGTTCAAGGAATTCTTCCTTCAAAACTTCACCGGGATGAATGTTCGGCAGTTTGTCATCTGTGATAATCTTGTATTCCGACATTTTCGGCACCTCCATCTTCAAATCTAAAAACTATCCGCCACTGGCCGTTTATTCTGACTGAAAAATATCCGTCCAGATTTCCAGAAAGTTTTTCAAGCCGGTTTCCGGGCGGAATCCGTAGGTCGTCCACGGTTTTTGCGGCATAAATCATCCTGAGCTTTCTTCGGGCGGAATTTTGAATCTCAGGCGGAAGTTTTCTGCTTTTTGTTCCGCTGAATATCAGCTCCGTTTCCCTGTCCGCAAAAGTCCGAATCATAGATTTATACTAACGTTAGACAGAAGTATTTGTCAAGGAAAAAATGTTTTTCACTTCCTCACTTTCCCGACAATCCGCAGTGCCGCCTCGATGTGCATTATCCAGTGGCGCGAAAACGGCATTTGAATAAGTTCGCGGAAATCTTTGCAGCACCAGTAGTCAATCAGCCAGATGGCGCTTTCGTCCGTGCTCACGACGTTCAGCGATTCAAGTTCCTTTCTGCGTTCGGCGGAAACTTTTTTCTTCAGGTTGGAATAGGAAAGGGCGGAAAGAATTTTTTCTGTCTGGGCTTTGACTTCGTGAATGTAATTTTGAAGCTCGGCAAGGTTCAGCTGGCGCGAAAAATCGGCAATCTGCTGTTTTACAAGCTCGTTACCGCTCGTGATAATCGGACTTTTTGTTCGTTCTTTGTAGTTTGAGCGGAAGAAAACCTGCTTGCCGCCTGAAATCAACGTGTTTGCCACGATGTCTTCAATCCTGAAAATGTGCCAGAGCGAATATGCGACCGTCTTTGAATGGTAGCCTTCCGCATTCAAAAAAGGAATCGCGCAGAACTCTTCGCGGCTCAAATCACTGAAAAATCCGTCCGCAACCTGCATGAGTTCTTTCCGTAGCTCAAAAAGCGTTTCAATTCCGTCTGAAAAAGTTGTTTCTTTTTTCAGCTGAATCTGCATTTTTTTGTTGAGTTCTGACCATTCCTTGTTCATCTTCTATTTCCTTTAAAAACTAATTTAATTAGGAATTATATAACTGATAGCAAAATCACGTCAAGAAAAAGAAATTTCCGCTTTTTTTATATAGCCACTTGACACTCCCCCCCCCGATGTAAAATGCCTCATATTTTATTATTTACAAGGAGGCTTTTTATGAAAGCTTTAAAAAAAATTTGCACAGTGCTTATGCTTCTTGCATTTGCGTTCGTATTCGCGTCATGCTCTAATGGCAGTGATTCAGATGATGATGACAGCAGCTCAAACGGTTTGCCATCTTCTGTAGAAAAAAATGTTCTTGCCGGAAACTCTTATAAGTATTCAAAGGCAGATGACGATAAGACAAAGACAATCACTTATGCATTTAAAGACGACACTGTTACAGAAACAAAAGTTGAACAGAAAACTGGCGAATCAGCAGAAACTGACATAACGGAATACAAGTACTCTTACAATGCAAATACCGGACTTCTTTATATGAAAGTTGTTTCTTGGACTAGCGATGACGTAAAAATGACTTCAATGAATGAAGTGTACAAATATTATGCAGAACTTGAAGACTGTACTGTTGAAGAAGCAAAGGAATTTTTCGGCGATGAAGATATGTTTGCAGAAAATATTTCTATGTGCTATTTCGTAAAGGACAACGGAAATATTCTTTTGGGCAACTACTTTGATGATGACGAAGATGTTGAAGTTTCTAAATTCGTTTATGCGGAAAATGCTGCACTTAGAGTAAAATTTGATAGTGAAAAAATAGAACTGAATGGAGCCACAAAAGCTAACTGGGAAATCAAACTAGATGCAAAAGCAAAATTCTCTGGTAAGGAAATTGAAGGTTCATACACTGTAAAAGAAAAGGCAACAAAAACTTTGATGGAATTGAATGGTTATGACAAATCTAATGAAGCAAATGGATACATCACAATTAAGTTCTCAAAGCTTCCTGCCACACTGACATCAGCTCCTTACAATATGACAACAGGCACAGAGTACAAATTTATTTTTGACCCTGACTGCGATGAATACACAAAAATGTAAGTTTTAACAAATGGCATTTTATAATTGCTAAAAGACAGGCTGTCCAATCGGGCAGCCTTTTTTATTTTCTAAATGTTCCGTCTTCCAAAATAGCGACGGACTTAACAATGTTAGCTTGTCAAAATCCGTCGCAATGAAATATACTGAAAAAAACTTTTATGGGAGACAGGAATGAACAAAAAACTTTCAATTTTACACTATTTGATTGCAGTTGGATTTTTCATCATTTTTATAATAAGAATGCTTAAAAGCGGTTTTTCTAGCAACGTGGTTTGGCTTTGCTTGGGCACTGCAAATTTCTGTTTAGGCACGTTCTACTTTACCAGAAATAAAAATGACGACGACAAGGAAAATAAGGAATGACTTCAAAATCAACAGAAAATCTTACAATAAAATACAATGAACTTACGGCAGCTCAGTTTATCGAGCTTTGGGAAACGGTCTGGGGCGCAGGTCCTTCGCCGGAACAGACGGAACTTGCGATGAAAAACACTCTGTTCCGAGTTTCAGTTTTTGACGGCGGAAAAATCGTGGGAATGGCGCGGATGCTCGGCGACTTGGGGCTGGACTACTTTATCAAGGACGTTGTCGTCCGCCCCGAATATCAGAAAATGGGAATCGGCAGGCTTTTAATTGACGAGCTTTTGAATTTTATCAGAAAAAACGGCGTGAGCGGAACAAACATTTTCGTAGAACTCTGCGCTGAGCCGGACAAAATTCCGTTCTACGAAAAATTCGGCTTTGACTACAACGAATCGCAGCGACTCAAACTGATGTGCAGGGCGGAGTAAAATGAAAATCAGGGTTATGAAAAAGCGCGACTGGAAAAAATGCCTTGAGCTTTGGAAAACATTCCGGGCATGGGCTTGAACAGCATTGACGACACAAGAGAAGGCATTGTCCGCTTTCTGCGCCGCAACCCCAAGACGTGCTTTGTTGCCGAATCAGACGGAACATTTGCCGGAACACTCATCGCGGGGCACGACGGACGGCGCGGCTACATTTACCACACGGCGGTTCTTCCACAATTCAGAAGGCGCGGAATCGCAACCGCCCTGCTCCAAGCCGCAACGGACGCGCTCAAAACACAGAGAATCGCAAAAGTCGCCCTTCTCGTCTTTTCCGACAACGAAAGCGGAAACGCATTCTGGGAAAAACACAGCTTTTCAAAACGGCACCGACATCACCTACCGCAACAAGGTAATCAGCGACGCGGAAATGGTAAGGAACAGGGAAGAAAAATGAGCGGGGAAAATATTTGGCTTGACTGGGCGGTAAAACTTCAGAGCATAGCGCAGGCCGGACTCACTTACGGAAAAGACAAGTTCGACAAGGAACGCTACGAGGAAATCAGAAAAATCTCTGCGGAAATAATTGCGTATAAAACAGAAATTCCGCTTGAAAAAGTGACGGAACTTTTCTGCAATGAAACCGGCTACCAAACTCCAAAAATTGACACGCGGGCTGCAGTTTTTAAAGGCGGAAAAATTCTGCTCGTAAAGGAAAATAACGGAACTTGGTCTCTTCCCGGCGGCTGGTGCGATGTTGACTGCTCGGTAAAAGAAAATGCTGAAAAAGAAGTTTTTGAGGAAGCCGGAATCGAAGTGAGCGCGGAAAAAGTTATTGCTGTTCAGGACAGGGAAAAACACAACAAGCCGGTCTATGCCTGGAAAATCTGCAAAATCTTCATTCTCTGCTCAATAAAAAAAGACGGAAATTTTACGGCAAATATCGAAACTACAGAAAGCCGCTACTTTTCACTTAAAGAAATTTCCACTCTGAATCTTGCGGAAGAAAAAAACAATCTTGAGCAGATAAAAATGTGCTTTGCCGCTTACGAAAATAAAAACTGGCAAACACAGCTAGACTGAAAAATTTTCTTTTTCCCCTCACCGATTCTCCTTTTTGTAGTCGCTCGGAATTATGCCGTAAAATTCCTTGAATGCCGCGCTGAATTTGCTCTGGGTCTCGTAGCCCACTGCAGCGGCGACTTCGCTTATTCCCATCTGAGTGTTCGCTAGAAGCTCCGCGGCCTTTTCCATTCTGTGTTCCTTGATGTGCGCCGCAAGCGAAGTTCCGTACACGTCCTTGAAAACCGTCTTTAGCGTCGTCGTGTTCATGCCGAATTTTCGCGCAAGTCCGTCAATCGTGAACCGCTCCGAAATATGCTCGCACATAAAGTCGTGGACATCCTGAATTTTTTTCACCTGGCTTTCCATAAATTCCGAATTCTCATTTATTCTCTCGTTTCTGCTCTCGAAATCAGGACAGGTTACCGACATAAGTTTTTCAATTATTCCGTGCAGGGCCTGGCTTTTTGCGTCCTTTGAGGCGGCGTAAAAAACTTCCTTTCCGTCCCGGTAGCTTTCAATCAGTCCGGCCTCCCTGAGAATTTTCAGATGATGCGAAACGGCGGGATTCGTCATTTTCATGGCTTCGGCGATGTCAAGCACACATTCCTTTGAATGGCAGAGAAGCCAGAAAATCCGCAGGCGGCTTGTGTCGCTGAGCAGGGAAAAAATTTCGGCGACAGTCCTGAAATCATCCTCGTTTTCAAGCTCGCTGTAAAGAAAATCCTTTCTGAAATACTCATGATGAAAATGCGGCAGCCCCATAATTTTCTTGTTCCATTCGGAAAAAAATTTCGCCCGAAAGGAAATAAAAACCTCCAAAATCTTGCAATGATTCCGCATCGATTATATATTCATCATAAAGATTAAACAACCGTTTAATTGAATGACCAGACAGATTTGAATGAATTTTACAGAAAGTCAAACTGAAATTTCTCATTGACTTTTTTGGAGGACATTATGAAAAAGACTTACAAGATTGAAGTTGACTGCGCGAGCTGCGCCCTAAAAATGGAGGACGCGGCAAAGACTGTTGAAGGCGTAAAGGACGCGAGCGTGAATTTCATGCTTCAGAAAATGACCGTGGAATTCGACGATGGACAGGACGACAAGAAAGTGATGAAGGCAGTCCTCAAGGCTTGCAAAAAGGTCGAGGACGACTGCGAGATTGAACTGTAAACGCCCGGAAAGATTGTCGGATCAAGTCCGACAATGACAGAAAAAATACTTTTGGGGACATCCCCGACAGCACAAAATAATGTCATTGCCGTGCTCGACACGGCAATCCTAGTCCGACAATGACACTTAAATAAGGAGTCGTTACGATTAAGTAATTAGAAAAAACGAGAAAAGCGTAGTACTCT
>JAUNWH010000048.1 GCA_030540405.1 Spirochaetales bacterium | reverse complement strand
TTCACACTTTCTGTAATTTTATCAGAAAGAGTTTTTACATGCGTTTGCCCTGCGTCAAAACCGAATCGGCATATAAAAAAGCCTTTGAGTTGTTTAACAAGGCATATAATCTGGGTGAAGAGCAGGCGATTATCAATATCGGACTTTGCTATCTTCAAGGCAACGGCACGGAAAAAAACGAAAAAGAGGCTGTAAAGTGTTTTGAGCAAGCAGCAGAAAAGAACAGTTCAGGCGTGGCTTACTTCAACCTTGGAGTATGCTACGAAAACGGCTTTGGCGTTGAAAAAGACTATAAGAAAGCAATCGAAATGTACGGCAAAGCGGTAGAAAACGGCGAAAAAACTGGTCTAAAAGCTATAAAAGCCATTTCTGCAAAAATTAAAAAGGAGAAAAAACGTTCTATTTTCCCTTAATTTCGAGTTTTATGGTTTAATGCCATTATAGGACTTGAGTTCTTGTTATCATCGGGCTAAAAAGTTCTAAATGTCAATGTCATCATCGGGCTTGACCCGATGATCTTTCGGAGATTATCAACCGAGTTTGCTATGCAAACATCGCAACTCAAGCTGGATAATGACATGAGTTTTGTTGGTATAAAATCAAATCTTCTTTATAAACTCATACACTTTTTCTGACCAAGCCCAAATGTCTTTGCAGTCGTTTTCTACAAAGTGGACTTTTTGCGCAAGATTCTGCGGAATGTGTTTTTCCAAAGCGGCGCGCTCGTTTTCCGGCACGACGATTGCGTGAATCCAATCTTTTAAAATCACTTCATCTTTAATTTTGAGCGGAAGAACGCCTTCAAAAACCACATTCGGATGCTTGCAGAGTTTTTTGTAGTCAAAGAAAAATCTTACGCCGGGAGTAAAATCCTCGCTCAAATCCTTTTCGTTGGGAAACCGCTTTAGCTTTCGTTCCATTACAAGCCGGTCGCCGGCCTGGCAGTTTCCCCAAGCGAACATGATGTATTCAAAATAATCCGCCGGGTCTTTTGCCGCATTCCGAGCCTCCTTTGCAAGTTCCGCGCCGCTCATTTTCCGAGCCTTTACCGGAGAAAGAAGCGAGCCGCAATCCAAGATTTTCACAGCATTTTCCACAGGAGAAGTGTGGCACACAAAATCTGTCATGCAGCCTTTGTAAGTGGGGCAGGCGGTACATTCCGTGATTTTTGCCGGAGCGGAAAGTCGCATTTTGTTTTGCGATTCGAACCGTTCGATTTGCAAAAGAATTTCATCGTCAGCTTCGATTTGACATTCGCGGCCGTAAAGTTTTTCGTAGGCGATAAAATCCAGAACCGTCTGAATTTCCCAGTCCGTTATTTTTGGAAATGCCGAAAGCTTCTTGTAAAAAACGCCGTCCCAACATTCCGTGCAGTCAAAGTTTCCTATTTTTATTTTCATTCGTTTTATTCTTTTTTCAAGTGTTAAAATTATAGAATGAAAAAATCAGTTCCGCAACTTCCATAAAATTTTTCATTGACTTGAAGATGAGTCCGTGTTTATCATAAATAAAAAACAAAACTGAGAAAATAAATTTTATGCAGAAAAATATTTTTGTTCCAGAACATATCGTGCATCCGTTTACTCCGTTTTTTTGCGAGGATTCTTGCGTTCTTATTGTGGGAAGCCTTCCTTCTGTAAAGTCGCGTGAAAACGGATTTTACTACGGACATCCGCAGAACCGTTTTTGGAAAATGCTTGCTCTTGTTTTTTGCGAGGAACTTCCGCAGTCTACAGAAGAAAAGAAAAATTTTTTAAGGCTGCACAAAATCGCAGTTTACGATTCAATCAAGGAATGCACAATTTGCGGCTCATCTGACAGTTCAATCCGAAGCGTTGTTCCTTCCGACATAAAATCAATTGTTGGAAATTCCAAGGTCAAAAAAATTCTTGCAAATGGAAAAACTGCCGCAAAATATTTTCTAAAATATCAGGATGAATATTTGTGTTCCATGTTGAAAACACTTCCTTCTACAAGTCCTGCCAACGCTTCATTTTCCCTTGAAAAACTTGCAGAAATTTGGCGCGCAGAATTAAAATAGAAGACTTGCATTTTGTTTTTTTTCAAAAGTTTGAAATTTCAAATCCCATAGAAAATATTTTTTGTTTATTCTATAATACTGCCACATCATTTTTTACAGAGGCTTTTTATGTCTAACTATCCTTTTCAAAATATTGAAGTAAAATGGCAGAAGTACTGGGAAGAAAATAAAACTTTCCGCGTAGAAGAAGACAAATCATTTCCAAAAGAAAAACGCAGATATATTCTTGATATGTTCCCTTATCCAAGCGGAGCGGGACTTCACGTAGGACATCCGGAAGGCTACACCGCCACAGATATTTACAGCCGCTATTTGCGTATGAACGGCTACAATGTTTTGCATCCGATGGGATACGACTCGTTCGGGCTTCCTGCTGAAAACTATGCGATAAAAACTGGAACTCATCCTTCAATCACAACAAACGCTAACATTGCAAATTTTACGCGCCAGATAAAAGCTCTTGGATTCAGCTATGACTGGGACAGATGCGTTTCAACTTGCGACCCGGAATATTACAAGTGGACTCAGTGGATTTTCCTTCAGCTTTACAAAAAAGGCTTGGCGTATGAAGCTGCGACTCCAATCAACTGGTGTCCTTCCTGCCTTACAGGTCTTGCAAACGAGGAAGTAAAAGAAGGCAAGTGCGAAAGATGCGGCGCAGTTGTAACACGCAAGACAATCCGCCAGTGGATTTTAAAAATCACCGATTACGCAGAACGACTTCTTGAAGATCTTGATTTGCTTGACTGGCCGGAAAGTGTAAAGCTCATGCAGAAGAACTGGATTGGAAAATCTTGCGGCGCGGAAGTTGAATTTGAAGTCGCAGACAAAGACGGAAAAGGAAGCGGAAAATATCTGAAAGTTTATACAACAAGAGCCGACACGCTTTTTGGCTGCACTTACATGGTAATGTCGCCAGAACACAAAATGCTCAAGGAACTTACAACTCCAGAACAGAAAGCGGCAGTTGAAGCTTATGTTGAAGAAGCCGCAAAAAAATCTGACCTTGAGCGCACTGACTTGAATAAAAACAAAACAGGTGTTTTTACAGGAAGCTACGGAATTGATCCTGTAAACGGAGCGAAAGTTCCAATCTGGATTTCTGATTATGTTTTGACTTCTTATGGAACTGGCGCGATTATGGCTGTTCCTGCGCACGATGAGCGCGACTGGGATTTTGCAAAAAAATTCAATCTTCCAATTATAAAAGTAATTGCGACAAAAGAAGATGTTGTTTCTCTTGGCGACGGGGACGAAAAGAAAGGAGCGGAACTTTTGCAGGCAGCTTCAAAAAATCCAGAGGAATATAAAAAGCTTGTTGATTCCCACCCGGAAATTTTCTGCGTGGCAAACGAATGCACTTCTGCAAAAGACGGATATTCAATCAACTCGGAATTCCTCACAGGAAAAAGCACAAAAGATGCAATTCAGGAAATGATAAAATTCCTTGAAGAAAAAAAATGCGGAAAGGCAACTGTAAACTACAAGCTCCGCGACTGGATTTTTAGCCGTCAGCGTTACTGGGGAGAACCAATTCCTCTTGTTCACTGCGAAAAATGCGGATGCGTTCCAGTGCCGGAAAAAGATTTGCCTGTAAAGCTTCCTGATGTAAAATCCTATCAGCCAACTGGAACTGGAGAAAGCCCTCTTGCCGCAATAGAATCCTGGGTTAACACAACTTGCCCAAAATGCGGCGGAAAAGCAAAGCGCGAGACAAACACAATGCCTCAGTGGGGCGGCTCTTGCTGGTATTATCTTCGCTACCTTGATCCAAAAAATAATTCAGAGTTCTGCTCAAAAGAAAAAGAAGAATACTGGATGCCGGTTGACCTTTATGTGGGCGGCGCAGAGCACGCTGTTCTTCACCTTTTGTACGCAAGATTCTGGCACAAAGTTCTTTACGACATCGGAGCTGTTTCAACAAAAGAGCCGTTCCATCGCCTTATCAATCAGGGACTTATAACTTCATTTGCATTCCAGCGCAAAAACAAAACTCTTGTTCCGACTGATGAAGTTGAAGAAAAAGACGGAAAATATTTTGAAAAGGCAACAGGCGAGCAGGTTGAGCAGATTATCGCCAAGATGTCCAAGTCGCTCAAGAATGTTGTAAATCCGGACGAAATGATTCAGAAGTACGGAGCAGATTCTGTGCGTATGTACGAAATGTTCATGGGACCGCTCACTGTTTCTAAACCGTGGAACACGCAGGGACTTGTAGGCATAAACCGCTTCCTTGAAAAAGTCTGGAACATCAGCGAAAAGCCAATGGACGACATCGACATAAAAGGCAAGCTTGAAGACAAAGCCCTCATTGCGCTCAGAAAAACTTTTGCCCAGACAATCAAAAAAGTTACAGAAGACACTTCTTCTCTTAGCTTCAACACTGCAATCAGCCAGATGATGATTTTTATAAACGAAGCTTCAAAATTCAGTTCTCTTCCAAAAGAAATGTGGAAAGACTTTGTTCTTATTCTTAGCCCTTATGCTCCTCACCTTGGCGAAGAGCTTTGGCAGAAACTTGGCGGAACAAAAACTGTAGCTTACGAAAAATGGCCTTCATTCAGCGAGGAATTCTGCAAGGAAGACAGCATTCAGATTGTTGTAATGATAAACGGAAAGCTCCGCGACAAGTTTGAAGCCGCTCCGGGAACAGACGATGAAACGCTCAAGAATTTGGCAGCCCAGACAGAAGGCTATAAAAAGTTCACTGACGGAAAAACGATTGCAAAAGTCATTGTTGTAAAAGACAAGCTTGTAAACATCGTAGCAAAATAAATGAACGCAACAAGCTTAAAAGCCCATTACATCAAAGTGGCAGGAGTTGTGGCTCTCGTTGGAAACGCAGTTCTTGCCGCTGTGAAGTTTTTGTTCGCATATCTTTCAGGTTCTCTTGCGGTTGCAGGAGACGCCGTTGACAGTTCAACCGATGTTCTGATTGCGCTTGTAACTTTGTTTGTAAGCCGCATAATTCAGCAGCCGGGCGACAAGGAGCATCCCTGGGGGCACGCAAGAGCCGAAACAACTGCGACAATGGCTTTGGCTTTTATAATTTTCTTTGCGGGCGCGCAGCTTGTTCTTTCAGCGGCAAAAAAACTTATCCTGCATGATTTTCAGGCAGAAGTTTCGCTTGTGGCGGTTTATGCTGCTGTTATTTCGATTGCGGGAAAAAGCCTTCTTGCTTTGATTCAGTTTCACTACGGAAAAATTGCGGAAAGTGAAATTGTAAAGGCGAACGCCCAGAACATGAAAAGCGACATAATGCTTTCCGCCGCAGTTCTTGCAGGTCTTTTATGCTCCGAGCTTTTCAAGATGCCGGTTCTTGATCCTGCGATTGCGCTGCTTGTTGGCCTTTGGGTAATAAAAAACGCTGCCTCTCTTTTTGCAAGGATGAACCTTGAGCTTATGGACGGAAACGCCGACAGCTCGCTTTATAAAAAACTGTTCGATGCGGTCGCCACAGTTCCAAATGTCCTTAATCCGCATAAGGCAAGAATCCGCAGAATGGCTTCTAGCTTTGACATTGACTTGGACATTGAAGTTGACCCGTCGCTTTCCGTTTACGAGGCGCACGAGCTTAGCGAGCAGGTTGAAAGCGCAATCCGCAAGGAAATTCCTGAAATTTATGATATTGTGATTCATGTTGAGCCCAAAAATTCCGATTTGCATCAGCCCAAGGAAGAATTCGGCTTGAATCCTCAAAATTTGTGAGGAATATTTAATATTCTTCTGGAAAATTCAATATTCGTGAGGAAAATTTAATATTCTTGAAGAATAGCTTATATTCTTCGATATTTATACAAAAAACTCAGGAATATACAATATTCTTCAAGAATATGCATAAAAATACAAGAATATCTCTTATTCCTGAAGAAAATTCCTAAAAACTGAAAATTCACACTAAAATGAAGCGTTCCTGGGGCTGTTTTTGAAAATAATCTAAAATTTCTTTCCGGCTTTCTTCATTTGACTTGTAATTAAGCATTTTTGTCTGAAAATAATGTCCGAATTCGAACTGGGCGCAGTAATACGAAAAAAATCTCTGAATCCGTGTCTTGTGGAATTCCTTTGGCTGGAATTTTTCAACGTTATCTATAAAGTTCAATGCGGTTTGCATCCTGTCAACTGTGATTTTTTCCGCGGAACCTTCAAGGTCTTTTTTTATTTGCGCGAAAATCCAGGGGCGTTCTGCGGCGGCTCTTGCAATCATGATTCCGTCCGCTTCTGGGGCTTTTTGAAGGGCAAAGTTTGCGCTGGCGGTGTCCTTTATGCATCCGTTCACGTAAACTTTTATTTTTTCCCCATACCGCTGTGAAAGTTTTTGCGCGAACTCGTATCTTGGAAGTCCGCGGTATTTTTCTTTGATTGTGCGCGCATGAAGTGTTATAAGCTCAACTCCGTTTTCTATAAGCATGTCTGTAAAGTTGAAAAAACTTTGTTCTGTGAAGTTTTCGTTTCCGAGCCTGCATTTTACGCTCAGCCTGAAATGTTTTTGCGTTTTTTCTTCTATTAAGTCCAGCGATTTTTTTACTTTTGAGACAGCTTCCTTGGTTTCTTCAAGCGGCTTCAGCATCCAGGCGATTCCTGCTCCTGTCTTGTAGATTTGCGGGGCAGAGCAGCCCATGTTCAAGTCGATTCCGATTCCGCCTTTTTCGCACACAATTTCAGCTGCCTTTGCCAACGGTTCCGCGGAAGTTCCAGTTAGCTGCCATACGATTTTTTCCGGGCAAGGTCCGTTCATAAGATAGTATTTTTCAAACGGCCCCATGTTCAAAAGCGAAGATGCGTTTATCATTTCTGTGAAATATTCATCGCAGCCTCCGAATTCTTCCACGGAAATTCTGAATGCTTCGTGGCTCAAGGTTGCCATTGGCGCGCAGATAAGTTTCATTTTGAATTCAAGTATTCCGCAAAAAGTTCAGCGGCATCGGCGCAGAGTTCCGGGCAGGGGCGTTTTTTGTAGTATTCTTCTGTTCTTTTTTCTGAAACTGGAGAATCTGCTTTTCCTTCCACGGAATTTTTTCGCAGGTAGTTTTGGGATTGTCCGAGCGGCGAAAGTCCAAGAAGTTCCCGGCAGATAAACGAGCCGTTTTTTTCTTTGAACTTTTCGCACAAAATCTGTCCGTCTTTGTAAACTGAATCTTTGGCTTTTTTATCCTTTGGGTCTGAACTGCCGGTTTTTATGCTCAATGCAAGCAACATTCCGTTTACTGCGCCGCACATTTCACGCAGCCTGCAAGTTCCGCCGCCAAATGCCTGTGCAGATTTTAATGCAAGCTCCCGGTCAATTCCAAGTTCCCCGCAGAAAACTTCAAGAACTGACTGGGCGCAGTTGAATCCGCTTAGGAAATTTTCCTTTGCGCGTTTCTTTGCTTCTTCCGGGAAAATCATAGCGACTCAACAGCTTTTGCAGCTTCTTCAATGAAAGGTGCGTCAATAGATTCGATTTCGCCTTTGTCAACGGCTGCAGATATATTCTGTTCGATTGGAATGCGCGCAAGAACTTTTAGATTGAATTCTTCCGCGATTTTTGAGATGTTGCTTTCACCGAAAACTTTTATTTCTTTTCCGCAGTCCGGGCATTTTACGTAGCTCATGTTTTCAACAAGTCCCAAAACCGGAACATTCATCATGTTTGCCATGTTTACGGCTTTTTCAACGATTACGCGCACAAGCTGCTGCGGTGAAGAAACAATTATAATTCCGTCTATTGGAAGCGACTGGAAAACTGTAAGCGGAACATCTCCAGTTCCCGGCGGACAGTCAACGAACATAAAGTCAACGTCTTTCCAAAGAACATCTGTCCAGAACTGGCGCACTGCCCCGGAAATAACTGGACCACGCCATACAACAGGGTCAGTTTCGTTTTGCAGCAGGAAATTCATTGACATAAGCTGAATTCCTGTCTTTGACTTGACTGATTTTAAGTATCCGCCTTCGCTTCCGTCGCTGTTTTTTTCTGAAACACTTTCTGCGCGGACGTTTCCAAGCCCGAATGAAGTTGGAATGGAAGGTCCTGTAATGTCTGCATCAAGAATTGCTGTCTTGAATCCGTCTTTGTTTACTTTGCAGGCTAAAAGGCTTGTTACAAGCGATTTTCCGACTCCGCCTTTGCCAGAAACAATTCCGATAACTTTTTTTACAGAAGAGCCTGAATGAAGATTTTCTTTTAAAGGCTTTTTTTCACATTTGTCTCCGCAGTTGGAGCAGCTTCCACCACAAGCCATTTTTCACCTCGATTTTTTTGTGTTTAGTTTGCAATGAATATAATCAAATTTACGCAAAAATACAACAAAAGAGTTGCGCAATGACAGGGCAAAGGCATTGTAAATGTATTCAGCATAAAACTGGCTCCTAGTCACGATTTCATGGCTCAAAATCGCGCAATAATGCGCTACACGCTGATTGTTGCAAAGTAACTATAGAATTGCCCGCTCATGTGGTCGCAACAGTCAGAGTGTTTTTGCCCCAGGAATCGTTCCTTCGCGCAAGCTTTACTTAAATTATTTATAATGAGTTTGCCCTGTATGCAATAATAATATATGTTATACACAGCCGATATATTGAATCTAATATAAAAAAATGTTAATTTATAATTCACTCTCAGTAAAAAGTAGTAAAAATAAACTTTTTAGTGGGGGGGGGGTACTTGTTGATATTTTATGCTTCGTTACTGACTTTTGTTTTGAGCATTTTTCTGACTTGGCTCATAATAAAAATTTGCAAAAGATATAAAATTTATGATGAAATAGATCCTCGAAAGATTCACAGCGGAAATATTCCTCGTTTGGGAGGAGTCGCAGTCTTTGTGTCTTTTTTTGTTTGCGCAGGAATTTATGTCTGCCTTTTTCAGAAAGGGGCATTTGATTTTGCATGGCAGGCATTTTTAGGGTTGATTTTGATATTTGCCTTTGGATTTATAGATGACCTTGTTGATCTTCATGCAAGATTCAAATTTTTAGTTCAGATTGCGGCGGCTCTCTTGGTTGCGCTGAGTCCTGTGGGAATCAGCAAAATATTCTTTATTAACTTGAATCCTGTTTTGGGAAAGCTTTTTACTTTCTTCTGGATTTTGGTCTGTGTAAATGCTTTCAATTTAATTGACGGAATTGACTGGCTTTGCTCTGGAATTTCGTTTCTTTCTATTATAACGCTTGGATTTTTAAGCCTGATTTTTAGAACTGATTCATTTTCACTTTATTTTATTCTTGCGGGCGCGATTGCAGGTTTTATGGTTTTCAACAAGCCGCCGGCAAAAATATTCCTTGGGGATTCTGGAAGCCAGACATTGGGGTTTGCAGTTGCAGTTTTTCCGCTTATTTATGAAGAGTCGCCGAGCTTTGAATATAACAAGATGCTTATAATGCTTCTGATTGCGTCGATTCCGTTGACTGATGTTATTGCAGCCACTTGGAGAAGAATCCGCGACCACCGTTCTATTTTCAGCGCGGACAGATCCCATATTCATCACAAAATGCTGAATGTTGGGTTTTCCCGCGGGGCGACGATTCTGTTCCTTTTATGCCTTCAGGTTCTTATTTGCTTTTCTGTTTTGATTTCTTACAAGCTTACTGTAAGGGTTGCGACTGCCGAGCTTTGCCTGTTTTTGGCAATAGTTGAGCTTGTTTTTATTACTTTCCATTATTTGAATCATTCTGTGAATCTTAGAAAGGCTGGGCATCTTCAAGACCATCCAATGGAAGAACACTAATCCTGTGTATTTTTTTTTCGCTTCCGGTTATAAGCGGAACGTGCTTCCTATTAGAACAGGAACGTTGTTTTTCTTTTAAGCGGAAAACTCTTCCTCTTATAATAGGAATGCTTCTTTTGTTTGAGTAGGAATATTCTTTTTGTTCATGCGGAAATGTTTTTTTCTGGAAAATTCCCGTGCTTTTCACTTTGTTCTTATTTTGTTATACTTTCTGAAAATAAATTTCTGTCCGCTTGATTTTTGGACAAAGAAAATTTTTAAGGAAAAACTATGTTAAGTCAAAAAGATTTGTTTAAATCCGCTGTGTTGAATGCTGTGAATCAGTTTAAAATTGAAAATAAAATAGATTGCCCTGAAATTGACGAAAGGCTTGTGCGTGTGGAAAATCCGCCGCGCCCTGAAATGGGAGACTTGGGAAGTCCGATGTTTCCCTTTGCAAAAATATTCAGAATGGCTCCTCCTGCAATTGCCGTAGCAGTTGCCCAGTCGCTTAAAAAATCCGCAGAAACTGATAAGGAGCTTGCTTCTCTTGGTGAATTTGATGCCGCTGGACCTTACGTGAATGTAAAACTCAACAAGGCTGCTTCTGCCGCAGGAATTTTGGCTTCGATTGTTTCGCAGGGGGAAAACTACGGCTCTTTTGATTCCACAGGAAAAAAGCCTCTTGAGGGTCAGCGGATTATGGTTGAATTTTCTTCACCAAACACAAACAAGCCTCTTCATCTTGGGCACCTTCGCAATGACGCTCTTGGCGAAAGTGTGAGCCGGATTCTAAAGAAAGCGGGCGCGGAAGTTTTTAAAGTTGACCTTATTAACAACCGCGGAATACATATCTGCAAATCCATGCTGGCGTACAAGCTTTTCCACGAGGCAAAAAATGAAACCCCGGAATCTCTTGGAATGAAAGGAGACCATTTTGTTGGCCAGTGCTATGTCGAGTTTGACAAGTATTCCAAGGAGCACCCGGAAGCTGTTCAGCAGGCTGAAGAAATGCTTGTAAAATGGGAGCAGGGAGACAAAGAAGTCCGAGATCTTTGGCATAAAATGAACGGCTGGACTTTGGACGGACTGAAGGAAACTTACAAAAGAACTGGAATTGTCTTTGATAAGTTCTACTTTGAAAGCGACACTTATCTAAAAGGCAAAGACGAAATTTTAAAGGGACTTGAAAAAGGCGTGTTCTTTAAAGCTCCAGACGGCTCTGTAAGAATTGATGTTACCGATGTTGTTGGAAAAGGCAAAGATGAAGACAACCACGAAAAAGTTCTTTTAAGAAAAGACGGAACTTCGGTTTACATAACTCAAGATATTGGAACTGCAATCAGCCGCCACAATGACTGGCCTTTTAATCAGCTGGTTTACGTTGTTGCAAGCGAGCAGAACTATCACTTTAAGATTCTTTTCCATATTTTGAAAAAACTTGGATTCAGCTGGACTGAAAAACTGTTCCATTTGAGCTATGGACTTGTAAACCTTCCAAGCGGAAGAATGAAAAGCCGTGAGGGAACTGTCGTAGATGCCGATGACTTGATAGACACCCTTCATGCGCAGGCTTTAAAGGCAATTGAAGAGCGTGGCAGGGATAATTCTGTTGGAAATCCTGATGATGTCGCTGAAAAAGTTGCGCTGGCAGCTTTGGACTATTACCTTCTGAATGTTGCGCCGGTAAAAGATATGCTTTTTAATCCGGAAGAATCGCTTAGCTTCAACGGAAATACAGGTCCTTATCTTCAGTACATGGGAGCGCGCATTGCTTCAATTTTACGCAAGGCAAAGGAGCAGGGACTTGAGCCTTCTAGTTCGGCGGAAGATTTTTCACTTTTGACTGCGGAAAGCGAATGGGCTTTGATAAAGGACTTGGAAAGATTCTCTTCGGTTGTTCAAAAATCTGCAGAAACTTTAGATCCAAGCGGAATGGCTTCTTACCTTTACGATGTAAGCAAAAGTTTCAGCGCGTTTTACCGTGACTGCCCGATTGTTGGAACTGCTTCTGAAAATGAGCGTCTTGCAAAAGCCCGTCTTGCCCTTGCGCAATGCACTTTGACTGTTTTAAAAAGTGGAATGGAACTTGTTCTTGTTCCTTATTTGGAAAGAATGTAAGAAAAAATCTGCCTGCGGATTTTTTTTATCTTAATAGGTTGAATGCCGAGTTTTAAATTTTTCTGTCATTTGAAAATTTACAGCAGATTGCCGTGTCAAGCACGGCAATGACAAGCTTGTTGGAATTTGAAAAGCAGTTAAGTAGATATTTTTATCAAAATTTGGAATTGAACCTAATAAAATCGTCTTTTTACAATTATTCTCTCTTGTTGAATAAATACTTAATTTTTTGTATACTGATATAGTTTTTATAAAAAAAAGTGCATATTTATACAAAAATGGAGGCTCGTCTATGAACGAAAACAGTCAGAATTCAAATTTTATCGACAAACTTTCAAAACTTACTGTGGACAACGATCCCATAGATCCAGCCCTTTATGAAAAATTCAATGTCAAGCGCGGACTTAGATATGCGGACGGACGCGGAGTTTTGGTCGGGCTTACAAAAATCGGAGATGTTGTCGGCTATTACATTGATGAAGCCGGAAACAAAGTCGCTATTCCTGGAAAACTGATTTACCGCGGATATAATGTTGAGGACATTGTAAAGGATGCGGAGCTTCATCATCAGTTTGGATTTGAGCAATGCGTTTATCTTCTTTTGTTCGGCCAGCTTCCTACTCAGCCGCAGCTTGATGAGTTTTCAAGTTTCTTGGGAAGCTTGAGATCTCTTCCTGAATATTTTACAGAAGACATGATAATGAAAGCGCCTTCAAGCGATATTATGAACAAAATTGCGCGCGGAGTTCTTGCTTCTTATTCTTATGATCCGGATCCAGAAAACCGCGATGTTGCAAACATCCTTCGCCAGTGCATAGAGCTTATTTCCCGTTTTTCAACATTGGCAGCTTATGGCTATCAGGCAAAACGCCGTTATTATGACGGAAAAAGCATGTACATTCATAATCCGCTTCCAGAACTTAGCACTTCGGAAAATTTCCTGCGTCTTACAAGAAATGACAAAAGCTACACTCGCCTTGAAGCTGAAATTCTTGACCTTGCGCTTATTCTTCATGCAGAGCACGGTGGAGGAAACAACTCTTCTCTTACAATTCATGTAGTTTCTTCTGCGGACACAGATACTTATTCCGCTGTTGCCGCCGCTGTTGGCTCGTTGAAAGGCCGCCGCCATGGTGGAGCAAATATCCGCGTTATAGAAATGATGGACAATATCAAGGAAAATGTGAAAGACTGGAGCAACGAAAAAGAAATAGAAGATTATCTTTATAAAATCGGAAAAAAAGAAGCTTTCGACCGCACAGGTCTTATCTACGGACAGGGGCACGCCGTCTATACAATCAGCGACCCGCGCGCAATTCTTTTAAGAAACAAGGCTGCGGAACTTGCGAAGGAAAAAGGCTGCGAGGAAGAATTCAATCTTTACACTTCAATAGAGCGTCTTGCTCCTGAAGTTCTTTATGAGCTTCACGGACAGAAAAAGCGTATCTGCACAAATGTTGACTTTTATTCAGGATTTGTTTATTCGATGCTTGGAATTCCGCGCGAGCTTTACACTCCGTTGTTTGCCATTGCGAGAATTGCCGGCTGGAGCGCACATAGAATAGAAGAAATTGTTGCCGGAAAACGCATTTACCGTCCGGCATATAAAAATGTCGCGGAAGAGCGTGATTACGTTCCAATGGACAAACGCAAATAAAAAATGCATTATTGATGACAAAATTCAAAAATTTGTTGACAACTCGATATAAATTTTATTATCTTTTTCATCAGATAGGAAAATGAAATGAGCAAAGAAAAACATCATCACCACGAGGAACACAAGCACGAAGAGCATGAAAATGTTCAGAATGCCGTAGCTCAGGAGAATGAAAAACAGGAGAATGCGGAAGTTCAGGAAGAAAAAGTTCTTTCCGCAGAAGAAAAAATTGCAGAGCTTGAAAAGCAGATTGACGAGCTAAAAAAAGACAATGCTGACTTAAAAGATCAGGTTTTGCGCCGCGCTGCTGATTTTGACAACTACAGAAAAAGAGCGATTCAGGAAAAACAGGAAGCCTTTGATTTTGCAAACACAAATTTGTTAAAGGATCTTCTTGAAAGCCTTGATAACTTTGACCGCACTGTTGAAGCCGCGGCTACTGCCACAGATCCAAAGTCTATTGCGGATGGCGTTAAAATGATAAACAAAAGCCTCATAAGCATGCTTGAGAACAAGTATAATCTTGTTGCTTACGGCGTTGCGGGCGATGCTTTTGATCCGGATATTCATGAAGCCATTGGTTCCTCTCAAGATCCAGTCGCTTCTCCTGTGCTGAAAGTTGTTTATCTTAAAGGCTACAAACTCAAGGACAGAGTTATTCGCCATGCAAAAGTAATGGTGAGCATGCCGGACGGAACTGTAAATCCTCCGTCAGAAGAAAAGAAAGAAACTGAAGAGCAGAAATAGTTTCTTCAGAAAAAAATAAATTGAATATAAAAAGAGGTAAATATTATGGGTAAGATTATTGGTATTGACTTGGGAACAACCACATCGGAAGTTGCCGTTATGGAAAATGGACAGGCAACTGTCATTCAGAATTCTGAGGGCGGAAGAATCACTCCTTCAATCGTAGGATTCACAGCAAAAGGCGAGAGAATCGTTGGTCAGGCTGCGAAAAACCAGGCTATTACAAATCCAAAAAACACAGTTTACGAAGTAAAGCGACTTATCGGAAAACGTTATTCTGATCTTCAAGAAGAAATTAAGCGCGTTCCTTACGGAATCGTCCAGAAAGGTGAGAATGTCGCAGTTGTTGTTACAGACAACGGACAGCAGAAAGAGTACACACCTCAGGAAATTTCAGCTTTCATTTTGCAGAAGATGAAGAAAACTGCTGAAGATTATCTTGGCGAAACTGTAACAGACGCTGTAATCACAGTTCCTGCTTACTTTAACGACGCTCAGAGACAGGCGACAAAAGACGCTGGAACAATCGCTGGCTTGAATGTAAAGCGTATCATCAACGAGCCTACAGCGGCGGCTCTTGCATTCGGATTCAAAGAGGACAAGAGCGCTGAGAAAGTTCTCGCTGTAATAGATGAAGGCGGCGGAACTCTCGATGTTACAATCCTTGATATGGCTGACGGCGTATTTGAAGTAAAAGCCACAAACGGCGATACTCACTTGGGCGGCGCAGACTGGGACAACGCGATTGCGGACTGGCTTGTAAATTCTTTCAAGGCTGACACAGGAATCGACCTTTCAAAAGACCCGATGGCTATGCAGCGTATCAAAGACGAGTCTGAAAAGGCGAAAATCGCTCTTTCAAACCAGTCTTCAACAGACATCAACTTGCCGTTCATCACTGCTGACGCGACAGGTCCTAAGCACTTGCAGAAGACTTTGACACGCGCCCAGTTCGAGGAGATGACACAGAGCTTGTGGGACAGAGTTCTTATTCCTTGCCAGAACGCATTGAAAGACTCTGGATACACAAAAGACCAGATTAACGAGGTTCTCCTTATCGGAGGTTCTTCTCGTATGCCGAAATTCCAGGAAGTTGTAAAGAACTTCTTCGGAAAAGAGCCGTTGAAAGGAATCAACCCGGACGAGGCAGTTTCAATGGGCGCTGCAATTCAGGGCGGTGTTCTCGCAGGCGATGTAAAGGATGTTCTTCTTCTTGATGTAACTCCGCTTTCTCTCGGAATCGAGACAATGGGCGGCGTTATGACAAAGCTTATTCCGAGAAACACGACAATTCCTACAAAGAAGAGCCAGATTTTCTCTACAGCGGCGGACGGCCAGACAGCGGTTACAATCCACGTATTGCAGGGCGAGCGCGAGATGGCTTCAGAGAACAAGACTTTGGGCAACTTTAACTTGGACGGAATTCCTGCAGCTCCACGCGGAGTTCCTCAGATTGAAGTTACATTTGATATTGATGCGAACGGCATTGTTCACGTTTCTGCAAAGGATATGGGAACAGGCAA